>JAFGDP010000081.1 GCA_016932075.1 Chitinispirillaceae bacterium
AATATTTTTGACAGGAAGATTATGGTGGGGCCGAGGCCGAACATGAAGATAAAAGTATCCTGTTTCATCTTTCAGGAAGCCGCCAAAGCGCTTTCCATACGTTATATATTCCATAACGAATTTTCGCGACTTCATTAAAAAAGTACCTATCATGGTAGAGTCGTTCCATATGCGGGGTACCTATACATGTAAGGAAAAAATGGTTGAATCCGCGCAAATGGATCTGTTTGTAACACGTTTGTAATATTGTATTTAGTGCTGTATATCTTTTTCGGATTGTTATTTCAGTAGTATGATTTATTTCCGCCGCACGCAATCCTCCAATTTCGCATACGGGAAAAACATCTGGTGTGTCGGTAATGGTGAACAACTGTCCTGGTACCATGGTGACCGGTAGGTCAGGGGAGGGGTTGGTAATTTCAAGTATTCGTCCGTATTCAATGGGAAGCTTTTCATCTGCATGCCGCTTGGCAATAATTCTTGCCGCAGCAAGGATTGAATAGCCGTCCGATGCAAAATGGACGACATAGGTTGACCGGGAGTGGTAAAGGCGGTCTATTTCCAATTCTTTGTCACGGTCGTGTAGAGTAGGAAATTCGTGGTGGGGAAATCTGAAATCCTCAATCACCTTGAGTAATTCTCCGCTCATGTTCACCGGTTCAAAGATCTGCAGGTTTTCTTTCTTTTCGGCACACCCGCATTCCATGATTTTCATATAGTAGCCCCACCTTCCTTTATGTGGTTTGTTTTTGTTTAACACACTAATGATATCCCATGGTGAACGTTTCTTTCCTTTCGTGTGATGCTGGTGTTCTATCTGTAAATAATTATATCCATAGGTAAATAGCATTTCAAGATATTTCTAAAAGGACAATGAAGGTGTTATCGCTATTTGTAGCGTTTTAATACGGATCAAACCCAATATATTGTGTAAGTTAAGCATTCGTTAAATTGCTAATTTGATGAATTACCGATAAATGCGGCAATAATAAATTAACCGAATAAGTAAGCGTGGCTTTCAAGATTTTTTTCAATAAAACGGCCTGAAAAGGTGGTGTGTGCGCGCCATCGTTCTCGCAAGGATGGAGTATCGATTACCGGGAAGACTATCCCTTTGGCGCATTGTTTTCCGGTTTGCGTTTTCGCATCCGAGAGAAGTCAGGGAACGTTCGATTGGCATTTGAATCCGTAGAATCGGCACTGGTTTGCCTGCTTACCTGGTGTCCCTTATCCGGGCCGATTCCGCGCGAACAATCGACACCGGACAACACTGTTCCCCTTTGGCGCTTACAATTGTCATGCAAGGGCGTTGTTGAAATAGCGCTGTTATAACGGTATAATGAAGATGCCTTTTTACCTCGCCATTTTTTCGACTGTTGCTTGGATCATGAAAGACCTGTACCAGAGCGGTTCAATGACAGCCTCACCGAACGTAACCGGCCGTAAAAAGGCGCTGAAGAATGCTTTAGCGATTACTTTACGGCAGCTTCTTAAACGACGCGGATTGACGGTAAACGAACTGGCGATGCTGCTGAAAGAGCGCGGTTCCGATATCGATAAATTTGCGGTACGGGCCTGGCTTCGTTCGTCTGAACAGCGGCCCACCTTGCCGTCCGCGGTCAATCTGGTTTATCTCAGCGAGGTTCTTGAAGTGACGATTGAAGAGCTGATGGATCTTGTCCCGCCTGAAGGCGAATCGTTTTTCAGAAAGCTGCGCGAGCCTGAGAACCATCTTGAACGGGAAATCCTGCGCGTCATATCCTCAATACAGAGAGAGTACGCCTCGCCAGTTGCACAAGAGCCGCTTGTCATGGGTAATGAATATACCGGGGATGATGGATCTCTTGAAACTGATGCGGCTCGTTTAGACCGCCGTGCGTATTATTACTTACTGGCCAATGACCTTGTGCGATTTAATCCTGACGCGGTTGCACGCGACAATGCTCTTGAAAAACGCCTTGCGGAATGCTGGATAAAAAAAGGGAACGGTTCCACGCTCGACCAGTCGTGCATTTATATACTGCCGAACAAGGCTTCTGGCACCTCTCACGTTTTCAACGGCATAGCCGAGGTGGTTTTTTTCCGCTGTGTCGCGCAGTTTCTCATCGATCACGTGATCAGGAACGGCGCTACAATAGGGATTGCCGGCGGGAAAACGGTCGCCAGTATCATGAAATTGCTGCCGCGCAGTAAAAAGCTGCGCGGATGCATGTTTTTCCCGTTGCTGTGCCCGGGGCCGTTCTTCGCGGATGCGCCACTCAGCGGTTCTTCGGTCATTGCCGACCTTCTATTCAGGTACGGCGATCTTGGCGTGCGCATGCCTGACGACGTTGATGAGAGGGAAAATATTGACATGCGAATACAGGTCGCGGACGCGCTCCTGTTTTCGCTCGGCGGATCCGAACGGTCGTCGATTTTCAACCTGCTGCGTCGTATTCGAAAAACATCCGCCCCTGAAGAGCAGGAGCGACTAAAGAACGTTTGTGCGGGAGACATCCTGTTTCATGTCTACACGCGCAGCGGGAAAACACTGGAACAGGCGCGCGAGAGTCCCGAAGGAGTGGACGAGGCTGAGTATGCGCTTGCACGGGAGCTTATACCTGAAGCCGTCTCCGGCGAACTGACCCAGACACAGGCAGACTATAAACAGTATGTCGCCGAGGCACGGTTCGATCTGGATTTGCTTGCGGCGCATGCGAAACGCTCCGGACGTCGCACTGTTCTTGTGGTGGCAGGCACGGATAAATTAGATATTGTGAAGATATTTATAAACCGGATTTGCAGGCCGGAAATGCGGATTACGCTTATTACGGAGCAGAGCCTAGCACGAGGGATAGAAAGCTATCTTGTATAGGGTTTTTTGACGGGTTCCGCGAAGGTGAAAGCCGGATCCTGAAAAAAACGGCATCCCGATAAAAAAGGTGAAATTTCTTTATCCCAAGTGTATATTTATTTATTGTTTGCTTTTAACGATCACCCCATCGTTGCAAGGCACATCATTATGGATGTTTCAGCGGCTCAGGTCCGGTTTGCAGCTATTTGGCGCCTTTTATTGGATCTCGAGAAGGCATTTCAGAAACTGCCTCCAGTTACCAGTGTTTTCCACGAACAAGATCCCGATCCACGTACCCTCCTGAAAACCCTTACCGAGGAATTGCGGCAGCTTTCCGGAACTCTTTCCGACGTGTCATTTTCGAAAAAAGGCAACATAGGATCGCTATCGGATAACGACGAAGTTCTCGGCATCACGCTCCGCAGCATCGCCGACGCGGTCATTACCGTTGATCCTGAGGGACGAATACTCCTCATGAACAAGGCTGCCGAGCTTCTCACCGGATATACCCTGCGCGAGGCGGAAGGAAAGCCGCTTGTTCAGATCCTGGTGTTGTTCGATGAGGTGGACCACGCTACCCCTCTTGTAAACTACTGTGAACGCACGGTCACCGGGGATGATCCCGAAGGGGAGCGGCGCGCGTTGCTCCGATCACGTGACAACCGTGAGCGCATGGTATCCCTGAAGGGAATGCCGGTGAGCGAAAAAGGCCAGAATTTGGGCACGGTGCTGGTCCTGCGAGACATTTCGAAAAGCTACTTTCTGGAGGAAGAGGTCCTTAAAATCCGGAAACTCGAGTCGGTCGGCGTGCTGGCGGGCGGCATAGCCCACGATTTTAACAATCTGCTTACCGGCATAACAACAAACCTGTTCATGGCCCGCATGAGCGCCGTGGGAAATAATGAAGCCTGCTCCCTTATCAGCGAGGCTGAAAAGGCGGCTTTCAAGGCGACGACGCTGACCAAGCAACTGCTTTCATTCGCACGCGGAGGCCCTTCAATAAAGGAGCTCGCGTCTATCAAACAACTGATTCAGGACACCGTCGGATTCTGCCTGAGCGGATCGAATGTCGATTACCGTCTTGACCTTCCTGATGATTTGAGTATGGTAGAGATAGACAAAGGGCAGATTGACCAGGTGTTGAACAATCTCATCATGAACGCGGCGCAGGCCATGCCGCAGGGCGGGACCGTGACGATCAGCGCCCGCAACATAGAAATGAACGAAAAAAAATCCTCCCAGGCGCTGCCATTCAAGTCGGGGAAGTACGTACGGGTAGCGATAAAAGACGAGGGCGTCGGTATTCCGCACGAGCACCTAGAGCGGATTTTCGATCCCTATTTCACCACAAGGGATGAGGGGTCGGGGCTCGGACTCAGCACCGCCTATTCTGTTATCAAGCGGCATGGCGGCCATATTTATGTCGAGTCCTCCCGGGGCAACGGTTCAACCTTCATTTTTTTCCTGCCGGTACCGGAAGAGCGAGATACGAAAGAAAAAAAAACCGACACGTTCATGTTTAAGGGAATAGGCAAAGTGCTGATCATGGATGACGATATGATCGTACGTACGGTCGTGGAAACGCTGCTTAAAAAGGCGGGATACAGCCCGGTATGCGCGTCAAACGGCGAGCAAGCGCTTTCTATTTACAATGAAGCATTGTCTGCCGGTGATCCGTTCATGGTGACCATCATGGACCTTACCATCCCCGGCGGCATGGGCGGAAAAGAAACGGTCAAACGCCTGCGGGAGATCGATAACAACGCCAGGGTAATCGTGTTTAGCGGTTACTCAAATGATCCCATATTTTCCAACTACCGGGAATTCGGTTTTGACGGTGTGCTCTCAAAACCATTCAGCATCGAAGAGTTCATGAAAACCATTTTAACAGTGTTGGGAAAAAAGCAGGGATAAGATACCCACCGCCGCTTCCGTATGCCTTCTCATGAGCGCACCTGCGGCACGGTATAAGAGCGCCTGAACCTCCAGACGGGCGCGCCTTTTGCAAAATGGCTCATGATGACAGCAAGCGATTGCGAAAGGGAAAACGGCGATGTCGGATTAATACGTTCGAGTACGCTCCATGGCGTGTCAAAACGGTATATGCCGTGTACCGGATACAAATGACCCGATGCGCGCGAATGGCCCCGGTAAATCGTGGCACGCTCATACCCGGACTCCCGTGCGATATTCCAGATCAGCGTATTCCACGAGCCGAAAGGAAACGAGAGGGCGGTGACGGGTGCGCCGGTTATGTCTTCGAGCGTTTTTTTCGAATCGCTGAGTTCTTGTTTGATACCGGCGGTGTCGAGATAGGTAAGATCGGCATGGGTCGCAGTATGGCTTCCGATTTCATGGCCGAGTTGTTTGATAGACCGGAGTTCTTCTGGATGAAGATGTGGAAACGGGGGGAGTACGTCCCACGTCGACAGTTTTCCCAAATAGTCCGATACGGGGAACAGGGTCGCTTTCCATCCTAACTCTTCAAGAAGCGGCAGCGCGCAGGTGAGAAAACTGCGGCATCCGTCATCAAACGTCAGGAGAAACGGTATGCTTTTGGACGGTCCAGCACGACCATGGGATTCACCGGCATCGGCAAGGGTAACGGAGCGATACCCTTTTTCATGCAGCGTTCTTATCATTCGTTCAAAGCTACGACGGGACACCGAAGATAGCGATAAAGGGCTAGTAATCCCTATGGAATGGAAAAGGAGGCCGCGGGGCTGCCGGCGTGTGGTACGGCCGGCGAAAACAAGTGCTACGGTACCCGCCACAAACGGCGTGACAATTAGTTTGAGCAACAAACCGGAGAACATGGAGGATGCTGTTTCTATAAGGAGGTATCAGGTATAATTTATATTTGAATACACGGATCAACAAGACAAAATTCCATTAAGCATCGGTATTTTTTAGCGGCGGGCTGCTATGGCGCGCGATAATCGAACAATCTCCTGTCCTCATTGCGGCGAATCGATAAAACGGGACGCCGCCGCATGCCCCTATTGCGGGTCTGACGAGAAGACCGGCTGGTCAACAGATACCTACCTGGATGGAGTTGATCTGCCGGATGACATTGACTATGAAGATCTGCGGGCGCGGGAGTTCAATGGATCATCAGGCAGAAAGCCGCAGCAAAGCTGGATGGTTATTACGGCAATTATCGTGCTTGCCGCATTTGTCGCCGGCATCTTAATCCTTATGCGATGACACCTGCCAGATTTCGGTGATCATTCATCACAAGAGTCCTCTGGCAGTAAAAAATGGAGTAACGATATGTCGCCTGATGCGGCGTGAAGGGTGAAAAGGCAAATCAACCTTTTTTTGGCGGATTCTGTCGCCGTTTGTTCTGCAGATACAGCATTGCATCGTCCTGCGACGGATCTGTTCCATACTGTTCTGGCGGTGCAGCGGGATATCCCTGCATCTGAGGGGCCGTCTGCTGCTGCATCATCTCCGGATTTTGCGGGTATCCGTAAGGCTGCTGGCCATAATCTGGTTTCTGTTGATACGGAGCGGTGCCGGTCTGGCCCGGATCCGTCGGAATATATTGGAACGAGCCGCCACCCATGTCCAGATCAAGGTCGATCTGATCTTCGTCCTTATCGTACACTGCATGAAGCGCCTCTTTCAGCTGCCGCTCAAACTGCCTGATAAACACCTTGACTCTGTCGATATTGGTCTGATCATCGAATACCACCGAAAGGAACGTGTTGTCGTCGATTGCGTCGATATAGACGTTTTTATCCTTGCCCTGGTGGTACATGGTGGAAAATTCAGTTTCGCCTACGAGATTCGCGATCGCGAGCGTGGATGCGGTATTTCCGGCGACCAAGGCGGCAAGCGACACGATATCAACCTGTTCAAGGCTGCCCTGGTGGGTTAACACCCTGCCGTCACGGTTGATGCAGACGGCAAGAAGCAGTTTCGCTTTTACGACAAGAGGTCCGAGAACCATGTTAAGGCGTTCGATATCCTCGGGAAAAAGGATCATGTCTTTCATTATTCTTCGTCTCGATTGAAAAACTTGGAAAAGAAACGCTTTTGCTGTTTACCTGCTTGCGGATTCAACTTTTTTTGCATTCTGATGTCGGTATCTTCCACAGGAAGGGTGTTGCGTGCGAAAGGGGCCTTCGGCAGTGTGGCCTCTGAAGAATCAACATGATAGACATTGTAATCCCGTTCGTCGATTTGTGTTCGCGCCGGACGGTTTTTCTGCGGATACGAAACTGCATGTGCATTGCCACGCGGTTGCAGATCGGGCGGCTGAGGAGGAGTTTCCTGACTAGGCGCCGCATCCTGGGATGGGATTGCCAGTGGGGACCGGGGAGGTTCCATCGTCACGGCATCCTGCTGAGATGCCGGTGCTGCAAAACCTTGCGGAGATCTGGGCGGTGGAGGAGGAGCGGCAGGTCGAGGAGGCGACTGCTGCGGGGAAACGGGCTCAAAATTGACAAAACCAAATTGCGATTGGCCTTCTCCTGCAGGTTGCTGTGGTGGGGGAGATGGCTGCCGTTGCGGGCCGGGACGAATTTCCTGTCCGGGAGAGGGCGGAAAGGGAGCAGGCGGAGTTTGGACCGGTTGCCGTGGCGCCTGCTGCGGCGGATACTGATACTGGGATTGCTGTGGTGGATACTGGTATTGCTGCTGTTGCTGCGGCTGATACTGATAGTGCTGCCGTTGCTGCGGTTGCGGTGCCTGCGGCGGATACGGATACTGTTGTTGGGCCGGAGTCCGCTGCGGCGCAGGTCGTTGACCTGCCGCACTGCGTGAAAGCCTGGAGTATTTCCGGTTCAAGTTGTCGACGACGATTTTTCCGATTAGCTTCAAGGTATCGAACACGCCAATGCCCTTGTTCGCAACCGATTCGGTCCACGGCAGCTGGTACTTGTTGATCTGACGGTCAATTTCCTCGATGGGGATTGCTCCGGGGACATCACGCTTGTTGTATTGCATGACGATAGGTATTTCTTCCCTTTTGTAATGATATTCGGCGAGGTTGTCTTCAAGGTTTTGGAAGCTTTCTATGTTTTCAGCTGTTTTATCCGGTCCCGAGTCCGCCACGAATACGACACCGTCGACGCCCCTGAGAACGAGTTTGCGTGTCGCATTGTAGTATACCTGGCCGGGTACGGTATACAGCTGGAATTTCGTGGAGAATCCCTTTATGGTACCGAGGTCCAGCGGAAGGAAATCGAAAAACAACGTCCTGTCCTGTTCCGTGGCGAGGGAAACCATGTCGCTTTTATGGTCAGGCGGTATCTTGCGGTGGATCACCTGCAGATTGGTTGTTTTACCGCTCAATCCGGGACCATAGTATACGATCTTGACACTTATTTCCCGTGCGCCATAATTAATTGATGCCATGAAATTATCCTTCTGTTATTGAAACCTGCTGGTGAAACATCTGGTTGCTGCAACATTCTAAAACATTGATGTGACAATATGTTTTAATATAGTTCCGATTATTTAGGTGATGCAAGGGAGGAGATAGATCCCGTTTCCCGGTTTATTTCCTCAGTATCGCATTTGGATAAAGTATATAATTCTTTGCGGAGGTAGGCAACTCTTTAATTGATTTCATTTTATAGAGTGGCCTGATATCGGATTCCAGAAGAAGTGACGCTTTTGCAAGCTCTTCTATGGAAGTGGTGATGGTGCCGTGTGTCGCCCGGTACAGCAGTGATGCGACCGCTACCTTCTGCATGGTTTCACCAAGCGGCAGCTCCAGCGCAGCGAGGCGGGCATTAATATTGAAATCAAGGAGTATCAGCCGGTGCAGCAGCATGGTACCGATGAAAACAATGACCAGGATCATCGCTAAGCCGGTAACCGCAGCGGCAAGCGTTGTAAGCGGGCGATAGACCTTTCGTGTTTCAAGCTCTTTTTTTTCAAGTGCCGCGACTACCGACTGGGAAATACGCGTTGAAAGCGGCGTGATCCGGTTCTCGTTGATGAGCTCCTGAAGCGCTTCATACACTTTATACTCGGTAAGGCTGGTCGAGCGGAATAGCGCTGCGACCGGTGAAATCCCGTCTATTTTTTCATAGACGTATTCAAGCGTCTGCTCCAGTGGGTCGAGTTGTGCGGGAACCTCGGGTGCACGCCGCTCGTTGGGGACAAATACCATATCCTTGGTGATGAATTTCTGCATGCGGTTCCACTCGTCAACACGGCGCATCGCTTCCATGGCAAGGTTTTCGATTGAAATCGAAACGCAGTGCGGGGCCATATCTTCAATAAAGGGAACCGACGAAAAATAGTACGTTCCTTTTGTCCAGAGAAAGAAGCTGCATGCAATATCCTCGACTACCGAGACCGCGTAAGATTCCAGAAGCTCTTTCCCCACTAGTTTTAAATGGACTATTTCATGGAAAAGGCCGCTGAGGTTGTTGTCGTAGGATGCAAATAATCCGACTATCTCTTCGCGGGAGAATCGGAAATCATGCACCAGAAGGGAGAACAGCTTCTTTTGGAGTTGTTCTTCACCCTTGACTGCGCCGGCGACATAACCGTCTCTGAACGCAATGATCCCCTCTTCCTCGCCACTGGAAAGAATCAACTTGCCCGTTATTTTCTGCTGGGTCAGGAGATTAAAAATGTCGGCAAGGATGAATTCACGCAGTGATCCCTTAAGTACCAAAGGAACCTCCTCGTTCATATCGCAGGGAGATTATCATGAAAATATCATTCCCCTTTTCCGAAGCAGTGAAAACAGCGCCCGGATAACGAAAATACCATTGTACGTCAAGAGCAGGAAGGGCAGTTGTTCCATAAAGTTATAGGCAATCCAGTGAGGATAGGCGAGATGCAGGCCGGTCATGACAACAATGCTTGCGTATATCATACAGGTAAAAACGATTACCAATGCGGTCAGGGGGATGCTTGCTGTGGAGCTGAAGAGCATACCGGAACCGGGCAGAACGATGTCCAGGGCGTGCGCGATGCTGTGGTGCAGCAGCGTCCGGTTCCGAATGATCCCGGATTGTATGGCAGCAAGGGTTTTAACGTTACGGATATATTGTGTCATCTGGGCGCATGAGGAACAGAGTTCTCCTTTTTTACAGTAGGCACAGACCGGCCTTTTGCAAAGCCGGCAGAACGACTGGTGCCGCATCTGTTTACGGAACGCTGGGGATAAACTCCATGCGAAAAGCGAAAGGAAAAGCAGTGCGAAAATATAAAATGATATGAGCGGGGGAATCCCAAAAAACAAGCCTCCCCACAGGCTCCTCGCGGTCGCCCATGAACCGTTATACAAAGGAAAAATAGAAAACCAGAAATCTCTCACGCTGTACTCGGGATTCATGATCTGCCTGGCAAGGGGCCACGATTTTGAAAAGTAGACATTGTTCTTATTCACATAGTCGTTAATGCGGTTTTGCTCGTTTTTAGACAGTATCTTCAGAAAATCGAGATCCACGGTGGTGTCGCTGTGGCGGGCGTAACATTGCGACAGGTTGAACCGTGAGACCATGTCAGTAGAATTATTGGTAAGCACCTGCTGGTAATAGGCAACGGCGCGGTTGTTATCGCCGGCAAGGAAGGCGATGTTTCCCGCAAAGGTGGTCATCACACGGTCTGACGGCCGAAGGGTAAGCGCCTTTTCCATGCTCAGCCGTGATGCTGCGGTATCTCCCAGTTTGCTTGCGTAAAGGGCGACGCTCAGGTGTGCGAGTGCGTCGGAGGGATTGATAATTACCTTTTTAAGCGCCAGCTGGTGCATTTCTTCGAGATACCCTTCCTGCGAGGCACGGGAAAAAAGCGAAAGCGATCCCTGCAGCGAGCGCGCCTGGAGGAACATGTCGTGCACCCGCACAAAAAACGGAGAAACGACTAAAAGCAGGAGCGCGAGGGTGATAAGGATACGTTCGCGGCGCATGAGCAAAGGCCAGACAATGAACGCTATGAGCCATAAAAACGGCAACAGGCCGAAGCTGATAAAGGAACAAAGTACCGCTATCGGAAGCATCGTGCGCATGCCTACCGGAACGGAATCGGGAAGACGGTCAACAACGGGATGCACGGCGCGGGGCAAGTATTTAATGCCGAGGCCGGCAAACAGGACCAGCGTAAGTATGAGAAACGCCGCACGCAACCAGTCGTACATATGCGACAGGAAAGCGAGCTGGAGCGTCCATGAACCGGCAAGGGTGTTCGCGAGAGACGAAAGGGTGGAAAAAAAGATTTTCAGATGCGAGGGAATGCAGTTCCACAGACGATGCAACGCCGACCACGGCTGGTTTGGATCGAACCGTTCGGCCCAGCCGTAATACGAAAACGCCTTGGTGAGCTCCTTTTCCTTTTCATGCGTGTCCGCATAAAAAAGAAGCTGCTGGGCGATCGCGGGAGCCGAGCGGGCGCCTGAAGCAAGAAAAAGCTTCTCCAGGCGCATGAGACAGCGCTCGGCCCATACGTCCTGACGATTCCGTGTAAATTCGACAAACAGAGCCCATGTTGTTCCCGGATCCTGCTGCGCCTTGGAGAGTGCGGTGGCAAAATGAGCCGCAGCGTCTTTTCCCTTTTGAGAACATGCCAGCATTCCGCTGAAAAAATAGTGCCACGGGCTGCTGGTATCCGGATGGTCGACGAGCCGGTCGCATACCATCTGACGTTGGATTTTATTAAGAAGCATGAGTGAGAACGTTGAAGTGTCCGGAAGCAGAGACTTGAAATAAACATCCCGGACGCCAAGTGCGCTGTCGATTTTCGCGGCCCAGAACGGTGCGACGACCTGGTACGCGGCATGGGATGCGGAAGGCGGGATAAAAAGGAATATGATGCAGAGCAGCTGCGAAAAGGGGACGCGTCGCGCTCTCAGGAGAGATGGTAAGTTGATGTGATCCTCCATGTAAAAGCGGTTGTTCCCGCACTCATTACCGGCATGGAGATAATGACGCACCGGTTGCATATCGATGCCGCTTCAAGAAAGCTGATTGACATATTTGCTCAAGCGGGCCTTTTTATTTGCGGCATTGTTTGCCTTGATCAGCCTGTTCTTCACGCCTTTATCAAGTATTGAATAGGCCGTTTTCAACGCTTCTTCGGCGTCATTTTTTTCTTTTTTTCCGAGTACTATTTTGATTGCGGTTGCCATACGCGAACGCTGCATACGGTTTATTGCGTTCATTTTTTTGCTTTGCCGGGTTGCTTTTTCAGCGGACTTATGCCTTTGCATTAACGTGCTCCTTCATAGTGGAATGGTAGTAATGACGTGTTGTCTCCTTAACGCTACGCATAGTATAACCCCCCTAGCACAACCGCTGATAGATACTTCAGCGTGGCGTGTTGCCTCGTTGGGATTATCCCTGTGTGTCGCAGGAGCCACCGTGCCTTTCGGCCGGTATAAAAATAATAAAGACTTGAGCTTTGGATCAATAAAAGCGGGATAGGAGATAATTCCTGACACCGTTGCTCCGGCATTCTGTCGGGGTGCAGCCGTTTTGACAGGTATTCGCAGGAGGCTATCTGATCAGGAAATAAGGGCGAGCATCTCTTTTACTGCAGCGGTCATCCCGATAAGGGCGGCACGGGAAACAATCGCATGCCCGATATTGAGTTCTTCGATATGAGGAATCATGGCCACGGGCCGGACGTTTGAATAATCGAGCCCATGCCCTGCGTTGACATGGAGCCCGAATTTTGCAGCCGCTTCTGCCATCAGAACCAGTTTTTCTAGTTCTTCGCTACGGGCTGATTCGGTTACCGTGTTAGCATAATATCCGGTATGCAACTCAACATGGGTCGCCCCGATACGCTTGGAAGATTTGATCTGGCGGAAATCCGGAGCAATAAACATGCTTACCAGAATATTGTTCTGCAGAAGAGATCCCACCAGGGAAGAAAACTCCTTTTCATGTTCACGCACGGCACAGCCCCCCTCGGTCGTTTTCTCTTCCCGTTTTTCAGGTACGAGTGTGACCATATAGGGTTGCAGGTCCTGCGCAATTTTTACCATTTCCTGGGTACCTGCCATTTCAAGATTTAGATGCGTTGCAGCTACCTGTTTCAACAGGTGAATGTCACGGTCCTGAATGTGCCGCCGGTCTTCACGAAGATGGGCAGTGATGCCGTGCGCCCCGGCGAGCTCGGCGAACATTGCGGCATGGACAGGATCGGGCTCTTTTCCACCACGCGCCTGCCGGAGGGTTGCGATATGATCGATATTGACTCCAAGCGTTGCCATTATAGTCTCCTTGAAACGTGGTTCATTTGAAAATACTTATTCCGCCTCAACCCGTGGTCGGTCATTAAAGATGCACGGGTAAACACTTCCTTGCTGAGCGCGGAAAGCGATATCAGCGCGGCATGGAAGGAATGATGTCGGACACGTAAACGAGTTCCACACCGTTGCGCGAGAGCGCGGCCCGAACACCGGCAAGGGCTTCAAGAAAACGCGCAGTGGGGCTGCTTTCCAGGATACACGATCCGCGTTTGTGTGCATAAGCGGCATAGTGCATGAGTTCTGTGGCAATTGCGGATCGGGAGAGCGAGGAGTCAATGACATGGTCGATTACGGCAGCCCTGATCCCCTGTTTGCGTGCCAGGTGCATTGCGATTGACTCCTTGGTTTCAAGTCGTTCGATGAAAAAACCGCCCTGTTTTTTTATTTCTGAAAATACGATACCGAGGATACGCGAGTCCTGGAGAATCCTGCTGCCGCCCCAGTTAGAAAAACCACTGCACGAGGGAATCGAAGATGCAGCGCTATTGATGATGGAGCGCACGCGGTCGTCGGGATAGTGGAGCATAAGACGTGATGATTTGATGGAAGCAGGTATTGGTTTTGCCGGTTCCATAGGAAGGAGGATGATGATCTCCTTCGCATGCTCACTTGAGAATCCGTCGGTCCATGAAGCATTGCGGGAGAGGGGCAGGAGAGACAAGGTGAGGGGGCCGGGAAATGAGAGGTACTCGGTACGAAGGCGGTCGGAGGCAAAATGAACGTTGGTGATGACAATCGCCATTTTGGCGATACCGCTCATATAGCGGGATGATCGCCGCAAGGTAAGCACCACGGGCGGGTTCAATGGTGAGGTGCTGGCAAAACGGATAATGCATGTCCGGCCGTCGGGCCGGGCATAGCAGTCTTCGATACGATACCGGGTGCCCTGGACGGCGCCGGAAACGTGCCATATAATCCATTCAAGCGGTCTGCCTTGCGGAAAAAACGAGTGCATCTCCCGCACACTGTCACCGGGAAGCATCTTGCTAACGACCGTCGACTCGGCGATCTCAATCTCCGCGAGAAGGTCGAGTATATTATTTTCAAGTTTCAGCAGCGGCCGGTGGCGTGCTGCGGCAGCGAACGAATCTTTTAAGAAGACCGTATGCTGTCTGTTTGCGTCCGTCTGTGGCATACCGTTTTGAAACAAATACCATGCGCCCGCGCCCACGAGCACCACGCCTAAAGCGGATAGTAAAAGCTTGTTTCGCATTACAACCGGACGCACCTGAACCGTGATAGTTGTTGGATGCAAATAGTCGACTAAAAATACCCATTGTGGAAGGAATCTGCAAACCATTACCTTCAATACGAATGCTATCATACCTTTACGAAGCCATTGAATTGATGGAATTCCTGCGGGAAAATCATCGTACGGTACCCGCAGGAATGAATGGTACGCCTGGTGCTTTGTAAGGATCATTTCAGATGGAACGGTGTGCATTGGAAGCCATAAAGGTGCCGGTGTTGATGGGGCCGACGGCGGCAGGCAAGACTGCTCTGGCAATTGAAATAGCCTACCGGCACGGCTGGGAAATAATTTCCTGCGATTCACGGCAGATCTATCGCGGTATGCGTATCGGCACGGCTCAGCCTGGTCCTGAGGCCTGCGCGCGGGTAAAACACTGGCTTATCGGGATACGCGATCCGGATGAATTCTATTCCGCCTATGATTTCGCACGAGACGCAGGGGCGGTTATTCGCGAACGCTCCCGTTGCGGAATTACCACGCTTCTGTGCGGAGGCACCGGTCTTTATTTCGAATGCTTAAGAAAGGGTATTGGACCGCAAATTGCCACGGATCCTCTCTTGCGGTCGCAGCTTACGCTACGGGTGAACCGGGAGGGGAGCGAGGCGCTTCATCGCGAATTGAAGAAGTGTGATCCCCAGACGGCACGTACGGTGCATCCCAACGATGCCCAGCGTATTGTCCGTGCGCTGGCCGTGTATCTGCAGACCGGCGTGCCCTTGTCGATGTTGAAGAGACGGACTAGATCGCCTCTTGATTTAGCCTTCACGGTCGCCGTTATGGTGCCGCGACTGCCGGTTCTGTACCGAAGAATTGATAAACGTACCCACGAAATGGTCTCTGCCGGCTTGTATGAGGAATTTATAGAACTGCGGCGGATGGGATATGACCGGCGCAGCGCAGGTATGCAGGGTATTGGGTACCGTGAACTCTTTGACGTTGAAGGAGACCGACGTTCGCTGGATGAGGCGGTGGAGTTGATAAAAAAGAATACGCGCAACTATGCGAAAAGGCAATGCGCATGGTTCCGGTCGCACAATCGTGCCGAGATGGTCGGGACCGACGGCAGCACCGACCGCGAACTGCGTGATGAAGTCGAACTTATTTTTTTCGCCGAACCACTTGTATTCAAAAAAAAATGATTATATACTTAATCAGGAGAAGTGGATGCACGCCCGATCCGTAAATGGTAACCACGGCACACTTAAGAAATAGTATATTTATCCGCCATGCATGAGAGGAATCAATCCTTCCCAATGGTGGAACACTTCACCTTTCATCCGGCCAAGAGGTATAACCGCGTGCCCGGTATGACGTGAATCAAATGAAATGTATTTCGATAAGCGGTGTGCGACAAGCGGAATCATGTAATAATTATTCAGAATCCTGACACGCAAAAGAGGCCGAAACGCGCTGCGTCTGCGCGCGAAAGACAAACAAACCTTACACTCATTGAAAAACGTTGACCATCCTTCATACTATCCACCTCCTGTAATGGAGAAAGGAGCAGCCTGCATGATGAGTAATGACGATTTTAACCGTGGTAATCAGATCCAGCAGGGACGCAAACCCTACCAGCCGAACCGGTACAATGCCGGTGCAAATTACAATTACACGTACGGGTATAACCCGAACCAGAATTTCAACGGCCAGCAGCATCCCCGACGCAGAGCTGACCGTTACAAAAGGGAGTCGTTGAATTTCAATGATCGTCTCTCCAAGCAGAACGATATGATCATCCGGCTGCTCAAGGAGATCAGGGATCGACTTCCTCCTTCTCCGGTTGACCCTTCCCATGGAGACGATGGTAACGCGTCAGTCCAGCAACAGGAGTTAGCAGGCGCAGCGCCGGTCGCGGAAGCGGCTGACCGGGAACAGGAAACGCCGGAAGAAGCAGCTGTCGTCCCTCCGGTAGGGGAAGAGCAGCAATTTGAAGCACCGGCCGAAGAGAAGGCCGATGCCCCAATCCAGTAAAGTTACGGCCGCTGCACCGCTACAGGGACAGTGAACACCTTCCGATATATAAGATATAAAGGTGGCATGTCCCCGTAACAGGAGAAAGGTGGATACCTTTGAAGGGAATCAAAGCAGGTATGCTGGGCACCAACGCGAGGCTGTACCGTCTGTCGTTTGCGCTGTGTCTTGTGCTTTCATGCGGTGCCCTCGGTCTTACACGATGGAGTTCTCTCCATGTTATTCCCGATGCGGATTTTGTCGAAAGCTGGAACTACGTTCTTGAATATCAGGGTTACTATTTTTCAAGCGATTCAAGCGGGAACGTATTCAAAAACATGGGTACGGTCCGCCTCGGTCTGAGCGAATGGGCCGATGTCTATGCCGGGTATGCCGGCGGTATGACCATGGGCCTCAAGGCAAAAGTCCTCGGCGAAACCAATCCCTACCTTCCTTCGCTCGCACTAGGAGTGAACAATGTGCTTCATCACAAGGAGGCACACCTGTTTAACCACGACAGTTCAGTCTGGAAGAATGAATTCTACGTTGCGACGGGGAAAACGCTCGCCGCCATTAAACTGCGGCTTCATGCCGGTATCGCGACCATGCCCACCGTCGAGGACGAAATTTTTACCTACTTTTTTGGCCTCGAAAAGTATCTCGGGGGCTTTGCCTATATCACTCTCGAATCGTTTTACCGCGACAAGAAGATCAGACCGTCTCTCTTTGCATCGGTTCGTATGTTCGATAAACATCTGGAACTTTCGGGCGGTGCCATAGACCTGCTCGGCATGTTCATAAAGGACGAGGCGACTCCTCCACGACCAGGGGGGGCGCTGGTCAATCCCGGATTCTGGTTAGGCATCCGTTTTCTCGGAAACATGAACTCGCCGAACCAGTACGGTGGATTCTCCAGCATCGAGGAGCAGATAGCCTATCAGCGGGAAATGATCAAGTCGATGAAACATGACGTCGACAGCATTAAACGGATTTTCGCCTATCACTCAGAGATCCTTGATACGCTTAAAACGAGCTTTGTGCTGGTTGCGGACAGTGCGCTGGGGGTCACCTCCGGCCAGCGGCTGAGGAGTTTTGCGATGGAGCGGCTTGTCAAGCTTAATACGCTTTTCGCGCTGGAGAGCATGGACGCCGAGCAGATCAAGTCGATCGCGCGGGAGATCGCGGGTTATGGCGACATCATGGTGCCGGTGCTCAAGCAGATCATACTCGATCCGCAGGTCGACCGGAAGGTGCATGCGCAGGCCATGACGCGTCTTGGCGAAATCGGCACACCGAAGGCGGCCGATGCCGTATTGGACATTATTCCCCAGGTCCAAGACGCGGATGTGCGCATCGAGGGGCTCATTGCAATCGGTAACATGAAAGACAAGCGAGCAACCTATCTGCTCGAACAGCTGGCAAATGATCCGAACGAAGCGGTTGCATTCACGGCAACCGAAGTGATGCAGAAGCTTGATACGCAGGCTCCGCAGAAACCAGACGGTGAAGAGGCTGCTGCGTCCCTGCCCGAAAAGATTCCTGAAAAAAAGATCCATCGCACGGCAGATGACATGAAGTCGGGTGGCAAAGGCACAATCAAGAAGACAGAAAGGACTTCTTCAGACGGGCCTGAAAAACAAACGTTGGCGGATACGACCAAGAAAAATAAAGAAGGCCCCCAAAAAAACATTCGAGACAGTGTGCCGGTAAATAAGAGGGCGCCTTCCTCACCACCGGAGAAAGGCGCTGAAAAGCAAGGTGGCGCTAAAAAACACTCCTCATCTGATTGAATTAATATTCCTGCTTTAAATTCCTTAAGCGACCCTTCCTGCAAAGGAATGCGGGAAAGGCCGTGTATTTTTAAAGGAATATTTTTCCTGTAAAAGGGAACTAGCTTCCATTTTCTTTCTTTCAACCGCTTAAACATCCCGATATTTTACATTAGGTTATTCCGATAATCCCTTATTAAACAATAAATAATAAATAATAAAATGCAAACCGACGGCAATGGCATACCAGTTGCGTGATTATAAATCGTTATTTCTCTCTGGGGGAAGCTCTCTATGCTCCGAACGGTTCTGGTCACCGGATATGTTGTCATACTCGTCTGCGCGAATGCTCTTTCTGCGCAGGATCACGGGCAATTGGAAACAGATGTGGGCAATTTCAGCATTAGCAAGGTGAGGGATCTTGCCATTGACGCAAAGGCCATCGATGTCGTGCGGGATACTGCTGCGGGTCAGAAAAGCGCAGCCAATCAGGCGACCAATTATACGCTGATTATTTTCCGGATTTTCGGTTCCCTTATTGTTATTATCGCCCTCATATACCTTGTTTCATGGCTTATTCGGAAATCAGGAGTCGGCGGAGGGACGTCACGGATCGGCGGCGGTGGATCGATGGATGTTCTTGAGGTCCTGCCGCTTGGTCAGAACCGGCACGCGGTTCTGCTTCGTGTCATGGATACGGTTTATCTGTGCGGTCATACCCAGTCGAACATATCGTTGATAGACAAAATCGAAGGCCAGCGCGCCGTCGAGATTATGACTGCAGGTAAAGGGGCCTCCACTGTCGTGCAGTTCAAGGAAGCATTCAGCCAATTCATGACAAAGATCAAGAAATAGGTGCGTCCACCATGAAACAGATCGCTATTTCTTCTCTATCGTCATCGTCATTTAACGCTGAAAACTTAAGGGATAAATGCATCCTTTTTTATCATTCATCGGTTCGCTCGCTTAAGAACCTTCATGATTGTGCCGTTTCAAGAAGTGTACTCGCTGCCATACCACTCATACTTCTGCTGGGTCCGGTGGTCAATACCGTGTTCTGCCAAGTGGTACCGAAAGTCACGTTATCGCTCGCTGAGGGCAATAAACCTGCAGACGTGTCGGTCGCTCTTCAGGTGCTGTTTCTTATTACGGTGCTTGCGCTCGCGCCGTCCATCCTTATCATGGGAACCTCATTTATCCGCATTATCATTGTTTTTTCGTTTCTGAGGCGAGCCATTGGTACCCAGACCATGCCGCCTGATCAGATCCTCATAGGCCTTGCGCTGTTTATGACTTTTTTTATCATGATGCCTACGTTCCAGGAGATCAATACGGTTTCCCTGCAACCATACCTTGCCGAAAAGGTTGAATTTCGAGAGGCACTCGAATTGGGCGGGAAACCGATGCGCAATTTCATGCTCCGCCAGGTTTCGGAAAAAGATGTTGCGCTGTTCGTGCGCATTTCCAAATCACCGCCGCCGCGCACGGTTGATGATTTGCCCTATTCCGTTATTATTCCTGCTTTTATAACAAGCGAACTTAAAGCAGGTTTTATTATAGGGTTCATTCTCTTTATTCCGTTTCTTGTCATCGACATGGTGGTTGCAAGCGTTCTTCTTTCCATGGGCATGATGATGCTGCCGCCTATTATGATTTCAATGCCCTTTAAAATTGTACTTTTTGTTCTGGTTGATGGATGGCATCTTATTGTCAAACAACTTGTTACGTCATTCAATTAAGGAGCCGTATGAAAACAAAAACAAAAAAGAAAGCAAAAAGAACCGTAAGCAGGTTCGTTGCTGACGCGGTTTCACCGGACACCCCCCTTACCGCCTTCCTATCACTTTTTATGGGCGAGGATGAGGATGACTGCTGCGGGACCTGTACGACCGCGGTCACCCAGAAACCGCCAAGGAAGGTTTCTTAGAAAGAGAGATTACTGATTTTTATGGATCCGACGGTTGCAATCGACATCGGTCGCAATGCATTGATCGTCACCTTGATTATCTCGGGACCGATTCTTCTTTCCGGTCTGTTCATCGGTCTTCTGATAGGGTTGTTTCAGGCCGTGACGCAGATTCATGAGATGACTCTGACGTTTATTCCCAAGATCCTTGTCATGGTACTGGTGTTCCTTTTGCTGCTGCCGTGGATGCTTCTGAAACTTCTTGATTACACTGCGGGTCTTTTCGACCTGATCCCGACGGTTATGAAGTAGCTATGGATTTGCTGCCCTTTTCACTCGATACCATTGAAATGTTCCTGCTCATGTTCGTGCGGGTTATTACTATCATAATGCTTCTGCCGATATTCGGTGCTTGGGCGATTCCTGCGCAGATCAAAGTCGCGCTCTCGCTTTTCCTTACCATCGTGCTGTTTATGAGCATGCCCGAAGCGCGAACGGTCGCACTGCCGGAACACCATTCGTTCATCTATTTCGTTTCGCTTGTCTTCAAAGAAATCTTAATCGGCCTTGTCATGGGGTATACGTCGATATTTTTATTCGCGGCGGTTCATTTCGCGGCGCGGCTCGTCGATATCGAAATGGGGCTCGGTATGGTCGAGCTCATTGACCCGATGTCCGAGGAGCAGGTAACGGCCATCGGACAGCTCTGGATTGTGGTTTTTACCATCATGCTGCTCCTGATAAACGGCCACTATTTTTTTCTTCTTGCGATTCAGAAGAGTTATGCGTTGATCCCGGTTCTCGGGCTCGATTTCAAGGCAGGCCCACTGGCACAGCATTTTGTTACCATGGCAGGAGAGGTATTCGTGCTCGCGGTTAAGATGTCTGCGCCGATTTATGTTGCGCTTATTCTGACCGAGATGGCCCTGGGCGTCGTGGCGCGGACCGTTCCGCAGATCAACATTTTTTTCGTAGGATTGCCGCTTAAGATCATGCTGGGACTTATGACTGCTGTTTTTGTGTTTCCGATGATTGGAACGCTCTTCCGCAAGATGTTTGAAGGGCTTATCAAGGATATCTGGTCGGTATTGTATCTGATGGCCTGAAAGGAAGGTGATGAGCGCGCATGGCCGAAGAATCGCAGGACGAAAAAACCGAGGCCCCGACACCAAAACGGCGAGGGGAAGCGCGACAGAAAGGAACCGTGGTAAAGAGCACCGAGATAAATTCGGTCATGGTGCTTCTTGTGGGTCTTTTTATGCTCAAGCTGTTTGGCATGTGGATGCTCGGAAAAATGGGATCGCATATGCTCGAACTGTACCGTTCAATTTCAGACACCGAGATGAGTATGACCCGTATTACCATGCTTGCCGGCACGTCACTTGTTCTGGCCATCCAGGTTATGCTTCCCGTGGTTGTCGGTATCATCATTATCGGCCTTGTCGCCAATATTTTGCAGATAGGGTTTCTCTTTACCGTGCAACCGGTCATTCCAAACCTCAATAAAATCAATCCGCTCAGCGGGCTCAAGCGTATGTTTTCAATGCGCACCACCTTTGAAGCGGTCAAGAACATCGTCAAGCTGGCGATTATCGGTGCGGTCGCCTATTGGACGGTGAAAGGTGAATTCGACAAGATTATGGTGTTGGCCGATGCTTCAATCGCTGCCATCGTGCAGTTTACCGCCGATACCGCTTTCAATATCATTCTGCGCGTTGCGCTGGTCCTGTTCATTCTCGCCATACTCGACTGGGCGTATCAGAAATATGAGCATGAAAAACAGCTCAAGATGACGAAACAGGAGGTCAAGGATGAACGGAAACAGGCGGACGGCGATCCGCAGGTAAAGGGACGTATCAAGTCGGTGCAGCGTGAAATGGCCCGGCGCCGTATGATGCAGGAGGTGCCGCGTGCAACGGTGGTCGTTACCAACCCGACCTTCATCGCCATTGCGTTACGGTATGAACCGTCGGAAAACGATGCGCCGATCGTTCTGGCCAAGGGAAAACGGCTCATCGCGGAAAAAATACGACAGATGGCCCTCGAACACGGGATACCGATTGTGGAAGACAAACCGCTGGCGCGGCACATGTACGATAAAATAGACGTTGGATTTCCCATCCCTGCGGAGTTTTATACGGCAGTGGCCGAAATCATGGCGTACGTATACCGACTCAAGAACCGCAGGGCGGCATAAGACAAAAGAATCAGGGACACTATGAACTCATTAGGACTGCAATCCGGCATTATGCAGGCGGTGAACACGCCGTTCATCCAGAGTCTGGCGCGTCAGCGGGACCTGATCGTCGTGCTCGGTGTCGTCGGCGTTCTGGTCGTCATGGTCATACCGATCCCGACCTTTTTCATGGACATCCTGCTGAGTTTCAGCCTCTGCCTCGCTCTGGTGGTGTTGCTTGTGTCGATGTATACGAAGGATGCGTTAAGCTTTTCAGTTTTTCCTTCGCTGCTTCTTACCATCACGCTCTTCCGGTTGTCGCTCAACGTCGCGACGACAAGGCTTATTCTTTCCCAGGCTGATGCCGGTCATGTCGTCAACGTATTCGGCACATTTGTCACCCGGGGAAATATTGTGGTCGGCATCATCATTTTCACCATATTGGTCATCATACAGTTCATGGTCATTACCAAAGGGCAGGGCCGCATCGCGGAAGTGGCGGCCCGATTCACCCTCGACGCAATGCCGGGAAAGCAGATGGCGATTGATGCGGACCTCAACTCGGGGCTCATTACCGAACAGGAGGCGCGACAGCGGCGGGAACATATCTCGCGAGAGGCGGATTTCTATGGAGCCATGGACGGTGCGTCCAAATTCGTCCGCGGCGATGCAATCGCCGGCATTATAATCGTGCTTGTCAATATCATCGGCGGATTCGTCATGGGCATGGTCATGATGGAGATGGATGCCGTGACCTCGCTTTCAACCTATACGCGTCTGACCATCGGCGACGGCCTGGTAACCCAGATACCCGCACTCATGATTTCGACGGGTGCAGGCATACTGGTCAGCCGCGCAGCAGCGCAGAACGATCTGGGTTTCGACCTGACAAACCAGCTTTTTTCCAATAGTCGAGTCCTCGGCGTGGCCGGCGGCGTCATGCTGCTGTTTGCGATGGTACCGGGCTTTCCCAAGCCGCCCTTCATCATTCTCGGCATTTCTGCGCTGGCAATGGCGTATATCGTTATGCTAAGGCGCAAACAGGAGGAAAAGGCAAAGGAGATCCCGGCAGGTGAGGCAAAGACGCGCGAGGAGCGGGTGGAGGACTATCTTCATGTTGATCCCATGGAGCTGGAAATCGGCTACGGACTCATACCGCTCGTCGATACGAAACAGGGCGGCGATCTGCTCGACCGGATCACCATGATAAGGCGCCAGCTTGCAGGGGAGCTGGGAATTATTATTCCGCCGATCCGGATCCGGGACAATATCCAGCTGAAACCGAATGAGTACCGGATCAAGATCAGGACCATCCTGGTAGGAAACGGCGAACTCATGAGCGGCGCGTATCTCGCAATGGATCCCGGCACGGCAAGCAAAAAGATTCGCGGTATTCAGACCGTGGAGCCGGCATTCGGTCTGCAGGCGCTCTGGATAACGGAAAGCCAGAAGGAGGATGCCGAGCTTGCCGGGTATACGGTTGTTGAGCTGCCCGCCGTGCTTGCCACCCATCTCACCGAGGTCATAAAGCGGCATGCGCATGAAATTCTCTCTCGCCAGGACGTGCGTACCCTGCTTGATAATGTAAAGGAAACCAATGCCACGGTCGTTGACGAGCTGGTGCCGAACGTCATGGGTGTCGGTGATGTGCATCGCGTCTTGCAGAACCTCCTGCGCGAAAAGGTTTCCATACGCGACATGCAGCTCATTCTTGAAACGCTTGCAAACGTGGCGCCACGCAACAAAAATACGGAAATTCTGACCGAATACGCACGGAACGCACTCGCCTCAAGGATCTGCGAGGTATACAAAAACGACAGCAACGTCATTCCGGTCATCACGCTTGATCCGAACCTTGAGGCCAAGCTTGAAAGCGCGCTGCAGGAGAGTGACGGCAGTTTCCGTTTTGCCCTTTCGCCGGGAGATGTGGGCCGCATATTGACGGCAACCGGTGCGGTGATCGAAAAGGTAAAAACAACGGGCGAGGTGCCGATTGTGATTTGTTCGCCGACGATACGGGCACAGTTTAAACGGCTTACGGAGAGCAATTACCGTGATCTCGTGGTGCTTTCCTACAACGAAATTGTACCGGGAATTGAGATCCGGTCGCTCGGAATGATTGGATATGAATAGAAAGAAGTCAAAAGCTGAAAAGATGAAGGGTAAAAAGAAACGGGTTTCCGGTAATTGTGCTTTTGAGCTTGACCTATACGCGGTAACAAGTAAGGAGTGCGTATGAAAATAAAAAAATACGTCGCAAAAAGCATGCGGGAAGCGCTGATCGAAATTCGAAAAGAGCTTGGCGACAGCGCGATTATTCTTAAAACAAGAAAAATGCCGGGGAGGGGATTTCCCTTTTCCGGGCCGGATATCGAGGTAACCGCCGCAATCGATGATGATGCGGTGCCGCAACCGGCATTTCCCCGGATTGCGGTGCGCGATGCGCAGCCGGTGAGCAGTATGACTGCGGGGGTGTATAACAGGCCAAGGCAATCCTGTATTGTCGACTCGGCACAACCGGTTACGATCAAGCCGTGGCAGCCTCCGGTCATTGATAAACCCCCTATCAAGGACGAACTGCCGGTAAAAATGATCCTCAAAGAGGGCAATGATCTGGTTGAAATTAAAGATGACATCAAAGACCTGGCCACGCTGGTGAAGTCCGTGATCGCAACAGGGGGGGCGCGGAAGGAAGGGCGGTTTGTCGGCGGCTGGGGAGTGTTGTATAAACGGCTCCTTGATGCCGAGGTCAAACCGGCTATTGCAGAGCGGCTTATCGGCAGCATGAAAAACGATGAAGCGGCGATCACCAACGGAAAGGCTGAAGAAAAACTGATCGCTCTTCTCAAGGGGCATTTTCCAGCAACGGGGCCCATCAAGTGCAACAAACGAGGTCCCCGGATGGTAGCGCTGGTCGGGCCCACGGGTTCAGGTAAAACCACTACCATTGCCAAGCTTGTGGCCCACTGTTGTCTCGGCAAAAAAAGGAAGGTGTCCATTATTACTGCGGACACGTATCGCATTGCAGCCATCGACCAGATACGGGCGTTCGCAGACATCGTAAAGGTGCCGCTGCATGTGGTGTTTTCAATGGGGGAGCTGCGGCCTGCGCTTGCCGCATGCCTCAACGATGACCTCGTGTTCATTGATACCGCAGGCAGGAGCCGTGCAGAACAGAACCATATGAAAGAGCTTGAGAACCTGTTACGGATTATACGTCCCGATGAGGTGCACTGCGTGGTAAGTGCCACAACCAAGGACTCAGACCTTTTTGCCACCGTGGAGCAGTATCGTGCCGTCGGCGCAGACCGGCTCCTGTTCACCAAACTCGACGAAACCGTGCACATCGGAAATATTTTCAACGCCACGAGCGAGATCGGCATCCCGGTATCGTTTTTCACCACGGGTCAGAGCGTACCGGAGGACATTGAACTGGCGCAACCAGGACGCTTTGTGCAGCGCCTCTGGCAGGAGACAGCCGTATGAGCGACCAGGCGTCCACGCTGCGGGAACTCGCCCATACGGGCAGGTTTCAGTCTGAGGACGTCATACGGTCCGAACCGCGGGCGCATCGATTCCGCCAGCGGTGCATGAGCATTGCGGTCACCAGCGGCAAGGGTGGCGTCGGAAAAACAAATATTGCGCTTTCACTTGCCGTTGCCCTTTCACGCATGAAAAAAAAAGTGCTCTTATTTGATGCGGATTTCGGACTTGCCAATCTGCACCTGCTGCTCGGAGTCGCGCCTGCCCATTCTCTTCTTCACGTAGTGCGGGGTGAGCGCGCTATCGAGCAGGTGCTATGGGACGGTCCCATGGGAATAGACATCATACCAGGCGCATCGGGCATAGAGGCGATGGCAAACATGGACGCGGCCTCCCAGGAGCGTCTCAGCAGCGCGCTGGAAAGAATGGAACAAAGCTATGATTTCATGATCATCGATACTGCAGCGGGTATCGGTGGAGCAGTAATCCGGTTTGCATCACTCTCGGACCTGCCCCTCCTGGTGCTCACCCCTGAGCCGACATCGCTTGCAGACGGGTATGCCACCATTAAAATCCTTTTTGAAAAGGGCATGGGAAGGATCGGGGCCCTTGTAAATATGGCGGCTTCAGACCGGGAGGGCATTGAAACATTTGACAGGCTGAATACACTCGTGGTAAAATTTCTTAAAAAGCGGGTTGTTCCATACGGCATTCTGCCCTATGAGAGCGACGTACCCAAAAGCGTAAAACGGCAGCAGGTACTGGTGCTCGATAAGCCGGGCAGCAGGTTTTCCGAAAAGATTCAAACGGTTGCATGGAAGGTGTCCGGAATGTCGTCAGTGTCGAAGGAGAGTTTTTTTTGCAGATTTTGGCAATATATACGCCGATCATGAACCGGGCATACCGGGCGTGTTTCTTATACGCTCGCTGCGGAAAAGGCTATAAAAGGCTAGAGCAATGATGGTCCGTTTAATACGTAAAATCGCATCGCTCATAGGCATATCGACCTTTTTCCTGTTATTCTTTTTGAGTCTGGCAGTCAGCCAGGAGTTCACGCTTCAATCGCTGGCCGTATCGCTGGGCCGGGCCGTTATCGGAGGGTCATTATTCTGGGTGATAGGCATTGTCATTGCGGATATTCTGCTCAAGGGAGTGGTGACGGATATTGATCAGGATAAAAAAATACTCATGGAAGGGGGATTGCTGCAACGGGTGCAGACCATACAATCGGACCTGGTACCAGGGGGAGCTGACCTGCCGTTTTCCGAGGTGGCGGTATTTAAAAAAACCAAGGAACGGAAACAAGGGAAACAGTCCTAGGGCACCTGAACGACGGCAATGTACAATATGTCAAGTATCGACAAGCTCTGGAAAGAATACAAGGAAACCGGCTCCAAGGTTGCAAAAGACAAGCTGCTCGTCGAATATGCGCCGCTCGTGAAATATATTGCAAGCCGGCTCGCAATAAATCTTCCCGCATCGGTTGACCGCAAGGACCTTTCAAGCGCCGGTATCCTGGGCCTTATAAAGGCGGTAGAGACCTTTGAGCCGGAACGAGGCTTTAAATTCGAGACCTATGCCGCACATAAAATCAGAGGGGCCATTCTCGACGATCTGCGGGCGCTCGACTGGATCCCGCGATCGGTCAGGCAGAAGGCGCGTGAGCTGCAGCGGACATTCGCCAAGCTGGAAAACGATCTTGGCAGGCTTCCCTACGACGACGAGGTGTGCGAAGAGCTCGGCATATCGATGAAGGAATACGAGGAAATTCTTTCTGACGTGGCGCCGGCAACGATCATTTCCTTGGAAGAAGGACTTCCTGACAGGGGTACGGACGCAAAAGAGCTTCGGGTCATCGATACCATTGAAGATCCGGGCGCGAGCAATCCTCTCAAGGAACTGGGATTCACCGAGGTGAAGACGATTCTCAAGGAAGCCATCAGCAACCTGCCCGAAAAGGAGAAACTGGTCGTTGCGCTGTACCATTACGAGGAATTGACCTTAAAGGAAATCGGGGTTGTTATGGATATCACTGAATCGCGCGTCAGCCAGATTCATTCAAAGGCGATACTCAAGCTCAGGTCGAAACTGCTGCAGCGCATCAATGCCTGACGCGTCGGCTGGCCGGGGAACGTATGAGCGAAGTCAATGTTCGCATATCAATGGCTAACCTGACCCAGATGGACCGGCATCAGTCAGAGGTGCACCGGAGTCCTATCGTGCACCAGGAGCAGAACCTCGAAGCGCATCGTAACGAGGCTGCCCGTCGCCTTATGGCGCCAGTAGAACCAGAGAAAACCGACGGGAAAACCGTTGATCCTGATGCGCGTCGCGAGGAAGAGGAGCGGAAACGGAAAAAGAAACAGCGCAGGAAAAATCAGACGGATGATACAAAAACGGTCATTAAGGACAGGGGAATCGTAATAGACTATCGTGCGTAAGCAGCACAGTCACTAGTTCCACGGTACGCACCCCATGGGTGCCGGACCGGTAGCACACGAGGAAACACGCGAGCCGATGGCCCAGCAAAAACAAGTGATCAAACAGGACCGGGCCGATTCAAAACGGATCAGGAAGATCGCGGAAAGCGTCATCGGCCTGCCGACGCTTCCCACGGTCGTGTCTAAGATGATCGATCTTGTCGATTCACCGCGGACCTCGGCCGCGTCGTTGGCGCGGCTTATCTCATCAGACCAGGCGTTGACCGCAAAAGTGCTCAAACTCGCCAATTCCGCCTATTACGGCTTCCCGCGCGAAATTTCAACGGTAAATATGGCGATCGTGGTGCTTGGTTTCAACGCGGTGAAAGAGATGGGGCTTTCCATATCGGTATTCGACGTGTTCAAAAAGACCGCCAGCTCCGAGCTGTTCGATGTGGCCCGTTTCTGGGAACACTCGGTGGGATGCGGCGTCGCTTCACGCATGATCACCCGCAGCCGCCGGCCCGCATTCACCGGCGAAGCGTTTGTGGCAGGCCTTCTGCATGATGTCGGGAAGGTCATATTGAAGCAGTATTTTGACGCGGAATTCGCCCGCATCATACAGCTGCAAGAGGAGCGGTCACTGTCTCTTGAGCAGGCGGAAAGGGAAGTGATCGAAACGACCCATGCAGAGGTGGGATCGTGGCTTGCTGAAAAGTGGAACCTGCCGGAATTCATCTGCGAAACCATACGCCATCATCATGATCCCTGGGAGGCGAAGATCGAGAGAGAGTATATCGCCTGCGTCACACTGAGCGACTACCTGTGTCATGCGACAAAGATCGGACAATCGGGCCGCCGGGAACCACCGCAGCTCGATGAGCGAATGTGGAATATTTTCCGCGAGGCCGGAATCGCGACCGACGAAACGTTCCTGCCGGACCTGCAGAATGAATTCCTGCTCGAATTCGACAAATCGGAGACATTTCTCAGCCTTATCAATGAGCGGCCGCGGGGACGCAAGGAAGAGGCAGTATAAGCATATCCGCTTTATTTTTGGTCTGATCGAGATGTAAATTACCACCATCCATGCGCATCGCTGTCAATTGCATCGCCGTCGCAAGTTTACCTTTCCTCTGCCAGGCACAGAACGAATCTGTCGATTTACTGCGGTTCCCGACCGGTTTGACCCCGGTGTATGCTACGACTTCCGAAGGACACCTGCCGATCGCCTATGTCGAGCCCGCAGACACCTGCCGTGTTGACAGTACCGTTGCACAAGGTGATTCCATTATCTGGGTGCACATATCCAGCGGATCGAAGCGCGGATGGATTCGTTCCAGCGCTTTGCAGCGTGCATCAGAGGCCGGTGAGGGGAGCACATCAAGACGTTCGTTTCACGCCAAGGATCCTGATGCCAAACGGCGATACCGCGTTCTTGAAAAGAGCCCAGAGTGGCCTCGACGAATCATCAGAGCGGTCCGGGACGGCACGATCTGCCTGGATATGAACGAGGCGCAGCTCGTTGCCGCGTGGGGCGCTCCATTCCAGAAGAGCTCGGCATTTATTCTGGGAGCGGGCTCGCAGCAGTTATGGCATTATAAGGATTCAAAAGGCCGGATACAGGTCGTTGTTCTCTCAAAGGGCCGTGTCGTTGGATGGTCGCAATGATCCGATGTTACGGATGAACAGAAATGGATCTCACATGAAAGAGTTATACTGGACGTGCGCTACTCGTGCAAAGGGGCATCCATTTCTGTTCTTTCGCTTGCTATGCGGCATCATCGTCTATTTGTCCGCCGGTGTGCAGGGGGAACCGATAGTAATCAATGGATCGCTGATCCCTGAGCTCGTCGGAACCCCGTTGTGCGATGTGCGGGTCATAAACAGCATGGGTATGCCGATACCTTTTCAAATTGACGAGATCACCCAAGACGGCGAGTATGTCTGTCCGGAAGGTGAAAAACCAAACACGGACAAGGCGGACGGTACGCTTCACAAACAGGATGAAATCGTCTTTCTGTGGAAGGACGCGCATGCGCAGGATACACTGTCCGGATATGCAGACAGCGATTCAGGCGCCACCGCCCCGGTGCGCGTCACGGTCACGAAACAGAATGAAAAGCGGTACGTCTGGATATGCAATGACCGCACGAAACCGCTGTCGGCGAACGCCTATATAACCTATGACCATGAACGCCAGCTCCTGGGCACGCCGTATTATTTCGCCCAGTTTGCGCGGGACCGGTTCCATTTCATCAGGGCGGGCATCATGGATTTTGAGAAAAAATCCTTTTTCGGTCTCACCAACGAATTGCGTGTCGTCATCATGCTCAAGGCGCTGTGGGGACTGTTGCCGATAACCTATACCGAAGAGAGCATCGTATGCCGCGTCAAGCGGTATAAGCAGGGTCCGATCCGGCTGATCAGGAGAGGGGATTTTCACCTCAAGGTCGGCCTCGGCATCAAGGGCAGCAGGGCCGTGGTTTACCAGATGTGCTATCCGCAGATCGTGAAGGTGCCGGTCCGTGTCCATCTGCCGGTGCGGTTCCGCTTCTTTTTCAAGGAAGCGTTTATTGAAATGACGCCGGTCTTGAGCAGGGAAGCGGGGGCGTTCCGGTTCATGATCCCGTCAATTGACTTTACCGAAACAATGTCGGCACACGGCGTCGACACCCTTATCCCGGCGTTTCCCGACAAGGGATACCTGGTGAGTGACGGCAGCAAAGGATACGGCTGGATCACCAGAATGAGCATCGATTCGTCGTTTTTGCCGGGAAGCGGCTATGTTCTGAGAAGGCCGTCAACACGACAGGGACTTGCAGAGTGCGGATTCAGGCTTTCGGTGCGCGACCTGCCCCGCGGGTATTATGATATTGTAAATTGGGTGTTCTTTTCCCGTGAGCGGCTCGAAGGGCATGCGCAGGAGCTGCTGTCGGTTCTCGCGCCGTCGACAATTTCATCAGGCACCGTCTCCACGAAGAATCTGCTGGCCACCTCCCCCTCTTCACAGCGCGCCGGGAAATAGTACAATAGGTGACACGACAATTTCCACTGGTTTCGATCATCGGCGTGAACGGACGGTTGACCGGTCCTTCCGTTCACCGTATGATCAAATGAGAACCATACTGAGACGCGTGATCGCACCGTTACCGTATTCCTGCGGGGCATCGACACGCAGCGATAGGATTGATTTCGTTCTATGCGGCAAAACAGTAGAAAGAAAAAAACGTCTGCGCTGTCCGCCAACACCATCACGGGACAACCGGAAGCAATGGAAGGACCGATCAGCGAAGCGGCGCTGAAAAAAGCGGCCCTCGGGCAATTGTGCGATCTGGTCGTGCAGTGCCGGTGCGCGTATTCCGATTGTGCCGAGCTGATCGAGAACAGGGCCTACGAGGAATGGAAGCGGGGCCGCTTCGAAAAGGCCGTTGATGCCCTGGCAAGGATCGCATCATTTTTTGAAAACCTCGAGAACAAGAGCGAGGAAAACGTCCTGGACCTTGCCGATATATACCTGCTTATCGGACAGATGTACCAGTTCGCAGAGTGGCACCCGGAATGCATCGAATGGTTTTCAAAATCGGTATTTGCCAATGACGGCAACTCACTGCCGTACCATCTGATGGCAGTGTCGTATATGAAAACAGGCAACACGTTCAATGCCATCCGGTGTTTCGAACAGGAGCTTGCCATAGACGAAGGAAATTACTTTACCTATCTGTCGCTTGCCGACCTCTACTGCAAGGACGGAAAGCTGGAAAAAGCCGAGGAGTGCCTGAAGCGGCTGCTTACCCGGGACCCGGAGAATATTCAGGCGCTGCATCAGCTCATCCGCCACTATGAGTTGCATAATCCATCGATCGATGTGGGTCTGCTCCGGAAACGGCTTCTCGGGATCGACCAGAAGCACACCTGGACCTCGGCGGTCATACGCTCGTACCACCTCTCCGCCGAGCACCGCGAGGCCGAAGCTATCGCTTTTCTCAGCGCCTGGCAGCTGCATACCAACGGCCATTCCTCTCCGGTGGTGCATCTTGCAAAGGCCGCGCTGTGCAATCAACTCGGCCGCGAGCAGGAAGTAAAAAACGAGTTGTTTTCCTTCAGGGACGTCTGCAATTCTCGTGAAAAGATCATGCGCGGCCATGTCGAGGAGTTTGTCGGGCTGTTCGGCCACGAGAGCGCCGCGTTGCTCAAAAATAATCTGTCATCCATCATTTCGTGATTTCCAGAGCGCTTCCCGCATTCCCGAGGCTCGGCTGACCGATGAGGCCAGCGCCGCGGCAAGCGCCTCCTCGCCGCACCACAGCTCGAAGCCGGAGCGCGCGCGCGTCAAAGCGGTATACAGTAGTTCCCGCGTTGCAACCGCGGCCGGGCGCGGGGGAAGAATAACGATCGTCCGGTCAAATTCCGATCCCTGTGCCTTGTGCACGGTCACGGCATAGGCGGGTTCAAAGGCCGGCAGGCGGTGCGGCGCAAACGAGCGCGCTCGTTTGCGCGCGGATGAAAAAAACACCTTCATCGTTCCATTGTCCTCCGGGTCCGGGAAAAAGACGCCGGTATCACCATTGTAGAGACCAAGGGCATAATCGTTATGCGTGATAAGGACCGGTTTTCTCTTATAGCGCGTCGTCCGGGCGGGGATGAGCGACCTCGCCGCGAGAAGGTGTTCGATCATGGTATTGAGCGCAGTAACGCCGAACGGCCCTTTGCGGACGGCGCAAAGCACCCTGCACCGGTTGAAGAGATTGAGCGCGTCAAAAGGATCTTCTGATTGGAAATAATCGCTCCAGTAACAAAGGGCGGTTTCATCAAGGCGTTCGATCATTGCCGCATGGCTTGGCGGTATCCACCAGGAACAGTCAGGATAACGCGAGCTGCTCAGGATGTCACCAACACCGTGTATATCGCCCGCAAGGATCCGGCCGCAGAGTTCTCCGATACCGGACGTATGATCAAACCGGTAGTTCTTTGCAAGGATTATGATGGAATCGGCAAGCGGGGGCTCGTCTTTTGCTTCCAGTCCGCATTCAGGCATCACGGATCGCAGCGTGTCGCACCAGAATCGTGTATACCCGTGCTCGTTTCCGCTGTCGCACAGGTCCCCGAACACGGCCCCGGCCTCGACCGAGGCGAGCTGGTCCCTGTCTCCCAGAAGAATGAGGCGGCACTGGGGCAGAAGAGCGTCAAACAGCTTTGCCGCGAGAGCCTGATCCATCATGGAAGCTTCGTCAATCACCACAACATCAAAAGGAAGCGGATTGCTGCGGTTGTGACGGAAATAGGGTGAGCCGGAGATCGGGCCGAGCAGCGAATGGATCGTTGTTGCCTCAAGGGAAAGCGTGTCCGCGTCGCCGGCCGGCATCGCGAGCCCCGCACCATGCGAACGGATCGTTTCCTCAAGCCGGAGCGCGGCTTTCCCGGTCGGCGCAGCCAGGGCGATCCGGGGCTTCCGGTCCTGCCGAAGCAGCGCCAGCAGGGATAGAATCCGCATGACCGCATAGGTTTTGCCGGTCCCGGGTCCTCCTGAAATGATGACAAGCTTTTTGCCTGCCGCGGTCGCTGCCGCCAGCATCTGCCGGTCAGTGCCCGGCGTGCCCTGAGGAAAAACACGGGATAGAAGGTCGCGCACGCGCTGCGGTTCAAAAGCATCGGGCGGCGCAGTTACCCGTTCCCGTACCGCCGCAATGATCTGCTGCTCATAGGAATGGTACCGGTGCAGGTACAGCCGGCGATTGACAAGAATGAGCGGCGCATACCCGGACTCCTGCGCAACGACCGGCGAGGCAGTGAGGGCCCGGAGCCAGTCGGCAAGCGGAGGCCATGAATGTATTTCATAAGGATTATTATCAAAGCGGACAGGGGTCTGTTCATATGCCGAAAGGTCCAGGCAGCTATGACCGTTCTGCACCGCGTGGCTGGCCAGCGCTCCGGTAAGGCCGATGATCGGATCGCCCGTGCCTGACAGCTTCTGTAGCAGGGCGCCGAAATGGAGATCAAGAGGGGAGAAGGAGGCCTGATCAGAATTATCCGTTTCAGGTGATGGAGAAGAAAGCCGTGAACCGATCATGGGCTAGAAATTACAATCAGGCGTGATACTCATGCCGCACGTGAAACCGTTGTTTTCCAGAAGAAAACAGAATTTAATTATCTAAAGTTGAATAAATGACATAAATGATTATATTCTTACTATAGATATTGTAAGTTTCCATCCATCATCAGGGGGATTTCATGAAACACGCAAAACTTCCTGCTATCAAGACGACGCTTGCTCTACTGTGCTTGATAAGCCTGGCATTTTCCCTTGAGGCGCCCTATCTGATCAGTGCAACCGCCCTGAGTGACAGCAGTATCAGCCTGGCATGGAGAAACAATGATGCGGCGACCGAAGGATTTATTGTTCAGAGAAGGGACTCCACGCAGACCGATTATGCAATTATTGATTCAATCACTCCTGCAACACAGCTCACGTATATTGACAGCAACGGACTTTTGCCCGAAACCCATTATATCTACCAGATCAGGGCATATAATCAATCCGAAGTATCTGATACATCCAACAACCTTGGCGCGACAACACTTAACCTTGCCCCATTATTAGTGCCACCTAGAGTTGACGCGTCGTGGGATTATGATACCTCACGGAGTGTCATCATACGCATCAAGGACAGCTCCAATTGCGAAATAGGGTACCGGGTATTTCGGGAGGACAGCTTTTCAGGCGCGTATGATGAGCTTGCTTGGTTTCCAAGCACTAAACCGAAAGCGAGGGATTCTTTTTTTCTCCTTGATACCGGCATCAGCCTCAACAAATGGTATGTGTATAAAGTGATCGGGATACACGGAAGCGACACTGTAACATCAATTTGTACGACTTATACTTTCCGCAGCATCCAGGCAGAACAGACCGTCATATTTGAAAAAGTTGGTGAATTTCCTGTTGCGATGACAGACGGGTGGTCAGTAAAAGTAGGTGATTCGATAATACTAAAAGAGGACCCGTCGCCAGAAGGGAGCTTTACGATTCTCAATATTGCAGATCCGACGAATCCGAAATTTGACGGATATACTGATTCCGCAACCTTATTAACCTATCCTCCTGAAACGTTGATACCGGCGTATTTGAGATTTGGGAAATGGAACAAGTATGGGATTTCAAATGTAACGACGCGTAATGGTAATATCGTGATAGCTAATTATCCAAACTTGGAACTATATCAAATACAGGGTAATACTATGGAGTTGGTTGATACCGTTAGTAGATTTGAATGGTTTGAGGGAGATGGCGTAGGTTTTTTTTTATTAAACGTCTGGTTTTTAAATGATTCAATGATTTTATTAAATTCTATGTCAAGTATTGGAACTAGCCATTTTACACATACATATTATTTTTTGACGGTAAAAATCCAGCAAGCAAAATTTTCCAAAATATTATCGTATAATACTGGAAGTGGAAGTTCAGATGGTGGTCCGCATATCGACTATTTTCTTGGGTTTCATGCAGATGAATTTATTATTTCTGCCCAGCGTTTGTACTTTCTATCACCGCCTCCAATTGAACGAATAATCTTTCATAATATTTTATCAAACAG
>JAFGDP010000082.1 GCA_016932075.1 Chitinispirillaceae bacterium
CTATGTGGTGCTGTTTAAATGGACCGGTCGGCGAATCGGCGGTTGCGAATACGACATCGTTGTTTACCTGCGCGATAAGCACGTATTGTTCCGTGTTTTTATTGTAAGCGACATTGGGGCCGCAGAACCAGCCCATGAAAGAGAATACGGCACCTTCAAATTTCCAGTTAACAAGATCTTTTGACGTGTAGCACGAAGCCGCTCCCGAAGGTGTGCGTGCGTTGCTCCCCGTCCATTCGTTATAGTAGGTGGTCGCACTACCGTATATTGACCCGTACATATACCAGGTATCTCCCAGCTTGAGCGTTCCGCCACGCTGGACGTACATCGGATTACCGTCGGTATCTTTCCAGAATACATCATTCTGGATCATCTTCATCTCTCCGGCTGCAGAGTGAATCAGCAGGAAGAACATTATGAGACCAGTCAATATACTATTGGTGCATTTTCCGCTGCACATTCAGGACCTCCTCGGACTAAAATATATTGACCTGTTTTGCGGCATTGCAGGCCGATATTTGCCGGGCACCATTTTTACCGATACGACCTTGCCGTTTATCGTGACATATATAATATCGTACAATATTTCCGGGCACTTACCTTCACTTCCTGTTCCACTTTGCCCTGCACTGCTTTGACAATGTAGCATCCGCTGTGCAATGTATATACCGGTGGAGTTTTCGCCAGGCCGTTATCCAACGCATGCACCCGACTTGCATGATTGGCACCACATAGCAGCAGTAAGCATGCAATACGCACCATCTTTTTATCAAACATTAACCACCCCCAGCAAAGCCTGCGCCGTAACCATATACACCCAACAAAACAAATGCACTCTTAGTTTAATTCCCGTCTACAGTATTACAGCCCTGCATTTATCCTCGAAATCATCTGACGAAGACCGTCGTCCCACATTCCGAAATAGATTCCGGTTCCCAACATTCGGCGTGGTATGGTTATGACGTCACCTCGTCCGACATCGCGGACAAATGCCGTTCTACCCTGAAGGTCAATAATACTCAACCGTCCCGCCGACGAGCGCGGGCAATGGAACAGATAGTCTTTTACCGAACTGCTAATGTGCAATGAGGACACTTCCGGGATTCCTTGCTGTGATGCGATGTTATCGGCGGACACCGCTCCGAAAGGCGGTGTATGGTTTGTGTCCTGAACGGTGGTCAACGTGATTGACGCTGGGGGAAGATTCCCGTAGGCGGCAGTCACAGTGATCGTTGCCGGCGTAGTGGTGGTCCTCAGGAATACTCCGGCTCGACCAGCATATGCCGGTTGGCGGTTGCCACCGAAAATAGTCGCTCCCGAGGCCGGGCTGACGGTATAGGTCACCGGGCCATTGGCGGTGGAACTCTGGGAGCCGGCTCCATCGCGCATGGTAGTGGTAAGCAGAAATACATCGGCTCCGTTCGCATGTAGCGGCCCGAGGGTGTCACTCCGGAGTTCGATAGTCGTAGGGGTAACATTCCTGGGGTAATCCGGGTCAAGGCCGGTCCAATATTGTCTGAACATATAAAATATGGTTTTCGGAACTGTCAACCGATCCACAACCCCTTCGTTACCTTCGAGATTACAGGGAGAATTATAGTCCTTGAAGCACCAGAAGTACCCGCCCGAAAGCTGATCGGAGGTGTTCATGGTAAATGCCATCTGAAGCCACTGCTGATAGGCATTGCCGTTCTCATGGTCAACATGGCTCGTGTCGAGATCTACGGGGCTTCCACGGTACGAGTGCCAGTAAAACCCCGTACGGCTTTCAGTGTTGAGCCACCTGGCGTTGGCGTCACCTGCCGTCGCGTAGTTTAACCCCTGGACATCCGGAACCGTGCGAGCAGCAGTACCGGTCCTGAAGTTCGCTAAGACGGTAAATCTTGTGGGATCAAGCCGGTGCGCCGTATTGTTCAGCACCGTCATCTGGCTGGTAAAGTTTGAATTCGTTGCCGGCTCATTATACAATCCCCAGAGGTAAACGCAGGGGTGGTTTCTCGCCGATGTCACCATCTCTTTTATGCAGCTATCAAGTCGTGACCACAGGCGAGCGGATGGCGTATATCCCCATCCCCAGGTTGGCGGTTCGACATAGACGAGCATGCCCAGTTTGTCGCAGGCGTCATAAAACGACTGCGACCGGGGATAATGCGCGCAGCGTATACTGTTGCACCCCATACTTTTCACCAACTTGACCTCCAGATACAACCGCGTGTCCGGAACCGCGTTTTCCATCCATCCCTGAAACTGATGAACGTTCATGCCGCGTATTTCCAGGCGCGATCCATTGAGCGTAAAACTGCCGCCCGGGCCGGCCGTCCAGGAGATGAATCTGAAACCGCAGGGTTCAACAACGCTGTCCACCGTAGCACCATCAACGCTGACCACTGTCTGGACTGAATACATGTACGGGTCGGATGGCGACCAGAGATGCGGATTGGCGACTGCATCGGTAAGGATATCAACGGTGTCCGTTGATTTGGCCGGTATCGGCAGGGTGGAGGATTTATTGATCACTCCGGTATGGGTGGAATCATAGAGCGTGACCGTGACCGTAACTTTCTTTTCGGTCGCCCCATCGTTCGTGACCGGAGTTATGGCATGGACCTGCGCACTTGAGGCGGAAACATTGTCCGTTCGGACATGCTGGCTGTAAATAGGGATATACACACTGTCCTTCGCATGGAGCCAAACGGAACGGTACAATCCGGAGTAGAGCAGATAGTCGGGCCTCGCCGGTGTACTGCCCGGCGGGATGTCGTTATCAAGTGAATTGTCAAGCATGACCGCAACGACGTTATTTTCACCCCGGATGATATGCTTGGTGATATCAAAATAAAAGGGTGTATAGCCGCTGTTATCGTGAAGGCCGACACGATTGCCGTTGATGTACACGGTTGCCACCTGCATGGCTCCTTCAAACTCGATAAACAATTTTTTAGTGTTCTCCGGTACACCGAATGTTTTGCGGTACCAGCAGTTACCTTTGTAATAGTTGGCTTCCGAGGCCCAGTTGGCCTCACCAGTTACGACCACCGGAGCCGAGTCGTACGAGCAGGAGTGCGGCAAGGCAACGGAGGACCATCCGGTTCCCGAATCATTGTATTCCGCCTTTTCCGCGCCCGAAAGCGTCCCACGGTAAAAATGCCAGTTCATGTTCATGTTCGTTTTACGTTCGAGTTTTTGCGGAACGGGTGGCTGGTAGATCTCTGGGTGCAGGGTAAATGAAAGCATGCACAAAAAAATCGGCAGCGCGTACAACCTGGTATTTTTAAAAAACATACTCCTCCTCGGTTGGGTACGATGTCATAAATTTCTATCATAGTACTTGTTCAAAATATTTCTATCTTCCTAATACCCGAGTTGTTTTATCGGGTATCCATTATTCTCTCGGGTTTTATAACGTATGATTCGTTCAAAACTGTGAAAAGAATTTCCAGGCCTCTCCGGGTACCCAGGAACTACTGGCGCCGGGGTCTTTAGCCTTTTCGGCCCGTGAATGAGGTCCGTCAAACGTGCAGACCTTTACGGGGTAACCCTCAGCACACCCTTCGAAGTCATAGCAAATGTGGGGTCCATTCTGCCAGGTTGGAATAGTATTGCCTGCCGGGATGTCGCATCCGTTGTCGGTAGCTTTTTCCAAAGCAATATATTTCGCACCGCGGTTGTTTCCGGCGTCCCATGGGCAAAGGTCATCACTCATACCGGTGATTTGCATCCAGGCGATTGGCTCGGTCAGTTTTGGTTTCGGCAGCCAGATGTTGTAGTTTGCAGGTGCGATTCCCACGCCCGCACGAATCTTATCCTGATGATTCGTGGAAAGTGAATAAGTATACATACCCCCGAAACTATACCCTATCGCGAAGACCCGGGTGATATCGATACAAAGGTTATCCCCGACATACGCCAATATATCATCAAACAAAGCGTGATCTTGTTCCACCCAAGACCCGTTTATACCACTGGCCGCCACGAAAATAGCGGGTTTGTCGGCGGCATTGGCCACGGTCTTTAGTCCGTAGTAGTTATTGTCGGCCATTGCCTGGGCGTTACCATTAATCCAGTGGGAAACGTAAAAGAAACGGTAAGGCATATCCGGATCGTAGCTGGGGGGGATGTCGATTATATATTCACGATCCCGGCCTCCGCTTCTAATGGTTTTCTTGCCGCTGGTGATTCCCTGGGGTTTACCGCAACCGCTGCTCCTGCGAGGAGGATTTTTAAGACCACCCCACTTGTCGGCAGGATTCAAGGTTACGTTGATCGATGTATCGTAAGATTCCACTGCAACAAATTTCGTACTGTAACCTGCCGCCTGCACTTCCAGGGTGTCCGCGACACCGGCGACCGCTGTTGCACTAAAGCTATTGTTGGAAACCGTGCTCTTGATATCGGAGCTTCCGGAGTATTTGCCGGTTAAGGGCATATAACGAAAAATAAAAACTTTATTATTGATGGAAGCGCGAACAATTAGAAGTTGGTTGGCGAGCTGCTCCCTGGAGAAATCCCTGTGGTAGGTGCCGGGTTCCAAGGCATTTTTCTTTTCCGATTTTAAAAGGTTGCTCTTGATATCAAACACTTCAATGGTCAGAGATGAAGGCCTGAAGAGTTTGAACTCCAACAGGCTTCCGGTTAAGGCAACACGTCCGGAAGTTGCAGAATGGTAAGAGATCATGACGGAGGTAGTTTGCGTAATGGCATAGGCGCCGTCTCCCCCAGTAGTGTCCTTCAGATCGAGTCCCAGCAAGGTGACAACCGCACCCGATACGGGGTCTCCGTCTCCGCTGGTGACTATTCCCCGTACATTGATTGTTTGCGCATTGGCTGACCACACACTCACTAAAATCAATAACAATATAAACCGACACATACGTAAACCTCCTGACTGTTTTTCACCATCTTTTCAATTCCCGGGCATTACCCTGAACCATTGTTCCTACCGGTTGCAAATCAGCTTTTCGTATCGGTTCGCGCCGACTGTTACCACAAGAATGAATGATCCCTTTGACAGATTCAAAATGTTCAGTTTGATACGATGGGCGCCTCTTTCCACCACATCCGAAACAACTTTCCGCAACAGTTGGCCGGAACAGGAGTAAAGACGGAGACTGCAACGGCCTTCGTTTTCCGCGTAACAGTAAACGATCCCGTTTCTGTATGTTACAGGAGATTTCTTCGTTGCCTGCCGCACGTTCCGTTCCACCGAAACGGGATTACAGACATCATAATCTTTCACCACCGGCCACCCGTCTTCCCACGCGAGTCCGGTTATTTTAAGCTTCGACCATCCGTTCTGATTCCCGTCATAATAGTGGTACGACATGTATTCTCTGCCGTTCTCAGCAAAGTAGCCGAAATGCCCCGGACCGATGAAACGTCCCTCGGTAGTCAATAGAAGCGTCCCGCCTCCTCTGCCGGTTGTTGGTGTACTGTCTTTATCCATATACGGTCCGAGAGGATCGGTGGATCTTCCGACAAATATCTCGTAGGTACTGTTCACCCCCTCACAACATTTTCCCCGGTTGAAAAACAGGTAATAGTAGTCGCCATGCTGTATGGCGGCCCCAGCTTCAGGATTACCACCGGCAACATTGACAAGACTGTCCCGGTCTTTAGGTTTACCGGTAAGGGTATCGAGCTCGGTCATCATGATGCCCGCCCAGTACGACCCGAAGATCAGAAATGCCCTGCCATCACTGGTCAGCATGACATCGGCATCAATCGCATTATGGCCCGAAGAGTTGTCCGAACTCACCACCATTCCCTGGTCCTCCCATTGAGGATTTTTGAGCGACGGTGAGGTTGCGACTCCAATGGCGGACACTGGTTTGCCAAACGATGAACAGGAGTAGTAGACATGCCATCGATTATTCATGAACACCACTTCCGGCGCCCAGAAATGCCCCCCGAAATTGCTGACATACTGATTGATCCATGAGGGAGACCCGGATGCGAATACACGCCCGCCTCTGCGCCAGGTACACATGTTGTCGGTGGAAGTGGCACACTCCACTCCCATACTGGTATAGAAGGTGAAATAGGTGTCGCCATCTTTTACGATATTGGTGGGATCATGAACGCCGTAATCCCGTTGCGCCTGTACCGGTGAAACTGCTGCTATCATCAAAAAAAGGCAAAGAATTGCCAATCCACTTCCGGTTCTTTTCACTGTCCACTCCTTGTTGAAAAATCAATTCCATAAATTAGGTGCCCGGCTGCACGGGAGCTAAAAATAATTATCTATTCCTGTTTAACAACCCCCTGCACCGCTTGAACTGTCCGATTTACTATGAACGACACGATATAATAACCGGGTGGCAACGTTCGCTGCAATTTCACGCTGTGAGCGTTATTGAGCCCCTTCATTCCTTCACCGTGCAACCGTCCCATAAGCCTTCCTGTGCTGTTATGAAGGTTTATCTCAAAACCGGATTGCTCCGAGGCCTTGTAGCGCAATGGTTCAACACCATTGAGCCACGCTGAAATATTGTCGATTGAATACCCGCCCTGTAATTCAGTCCGCGTTGGACCTGCAGAAGAGATTGAAGTCGTTAGATCCGCCAACCCATAATCCTTGTACATCTGGTCGTACAGGGCAAGCTGCGACGTCGGCACGTACGTAGTGCCGGATTGGGTCACAAGGGCGCCCGTGTTCCAGGAACTGCTCGACATGGTTGCTTCCCAGAAGTAGGTACCTATCCCCTGCTCATTTGGCAGATTGTAAATAACATCGTTGATCTCGCGGATGAAGCCGCCGATTTCCGCGGCGAATATCTTGATATCCGGGAACTTTTCGGCAAGTCCCCCCTCTGTGGTCTGCCATATTTCCTTTGAATGGGATGCGCTGTTCTTGTCTCCCTGGTAGGTCGCGTAACAGGATTCGCCGAAGGCATCGACTTTCGTGTATTTCAGCGCGTTGGTCAACCAGTTGACGCTGGTTGATAGTGCCGACTTGCCATCCGTATGGTCGCCACCTTTAGCTATGTGGAAAGAGGTCATAATAGTCGAATCGACTTCGTTGACCGCGTCTACCCCCGCCTTCAGCAGTGCACCCAGATTCGCCCAGTTCGACGTGCTTCCGTTGACCGGATTGGTGCCCGTGGGCTCACCGCGACTATCACAGCGATGGATGAGCATACCGGGAGCCGTTTCGTTGCCGATCTGCACCATATCAGGACGGGCATCACCTGCGATGAGCTGAGTTATCGCATCCTTCGTGTAGTCATAAACGGCCTCGGCGAGCTCCTTGATGGTCGTGTATTTCTGCCACGCAATCGGGACGCACTGCTTGCCCGGATCGGCCCAGTTGTCGCTGTAATGGAAATCAACAAGAAAATGCATGCCGGCAGCCTTGA
>JAFGDP010000083.1 GCA_016932075.1 Chitinispirillaceae bacterium
AAATGGTACCCGGTGCCGTCGTCGTCAACGAACGCGGTCTGGTCGCGGGACATGTTGTTCGAAGGCCTGAAGCTGCGCACAAACGTGTACGGACCGAGCACCGTGCTGCTCGAACAGGTCGCCACGCGCGCGGTGTTGTATCCCTCGCCCGCGAACTCCAGGTGGAACCACATGGCATACTTCCCGGTTAAAGGGCATTTGATCACCTTGGGACGCTCCATGATACAGCCGGGTCTGATGTCCTGAATGCTTGCGTCGGGCGTGAATACGAGACCCCGGTTCCGCCAGTTATAAAGGTCTGTCGAGGTATAGCATGCCACGCCGCGGCCGTTTCTGCTCTCGCCGAACCAGTAGTATACGCCGTCCTCAAAGTGGATACCGCCGCCGTGACAATTGATATGCCTGCCGTCGTCGGCAAGCCAGGTCTGGCCGGGTTTGAACGAGGTGAAGTTCGTCGCGCCAACGGCCATGGCGACCATTGCGACGGTACACCAGCCTATCACGTATTCTGGAGCTGCCTGATACATACGACGAACCTTATTTCATACGGTACTATTTGGCAAAGCCATTATAAATAGTTTATCCGGTGTAATCGTCTCTATGCCGGGATATCGTATCTTATTTAGTATCTGTTCAGAATTGGACGAATAAGAATTTCTGTCATTCCAGCGAAGGCTGGAATCCAGCTTTTTATGCTATTTTCGCCAACTGGATACCGGCCTGCGCCGGTATGACGACTAAAACAGAGCCATTTTGAACAGATACTATTTAATTTATATGGAGAAAGAATAGACGTTCCCGCCGCTCACGCTGGAGCCATCGGATACCGGACGTTTCTTTCCCCTGATCCACCCTATAAACAATCTATAATACGAAGCGGCTTGCTGAAGCGGTTTTCTTTGCTCCAAGGCGGTAAATCGATTACAAATGTAAACATTTCAAGATGTTTTGGCAGTTTCAATGATGGTGAATCCCTGCAAAACAGTAACGAAAAAAAACGCCGGCAGCCGCTTGGAAAGCTCTTATTATTAACGCTGTGCTCGTTTCCTTGTTGCCGGCCGGTCCATGATGAAGGGCACCCCTGCAGCTTAACTGATGCGACATTTCGGCGCCGTGACGTGTCGAAAACAAGTGCGTTTTACACGAACGATGCACAATGTATTTTACTTCGTTCTTATGATGGACTCGCTATTGCTACCACCATCGAATACCGGTACTGTTGTTTTCATTCAATTCTTAACCTAAAGGGAGCAGCACCATGACCAAAATCATCTTAGTGAGCCTCGGAGCAGGCCTGGTCGGCGTGATCTATGCGCTCTGGACCGCCGCATGGATCATGAAACAGAACAGCGGTTCCGACCGCATGCGCCAGATTTCCGATGCGGTCAAAGAGGGCGCGGTCGCGTTTTTGAATCGTGAATACAAGACCGTTGCCATTGTCGCAGTCATACTGTTTGCCGTCATCGCTTTTATCCCAAAACTCGGGCTCTGGGCCGCCATCGGTTTTCTGATCGGGACTATCGGCAGTGCTTTGGCAGGGTATATCGGAATGATGGTGACCGTGCGCTCCAATGTCCGCACAGCGGAAGCGGCAAAGAGCGGGCTCCAGAAAGCGCTCAGCCTCGCGTTCAAGGGCGGGTCGGTCACCGGACTCATGGTGGTCGGACTCGGTCTTTTGGGTGTGACCGGGTTTTACGCTGTTGTCAAGAGTTTCGCTCATGATTCGGCGTTCCATGCTTTGGTGGGCCTTGGATTCGGCTGTTCGCTTATGAGCGTGTTCGCCCGTATTGCCGGCGGTATCTATACCAAAGCCGCTGATGTCGGCGCAGACCTGGTTGGAAAGGTCGAAGCCGGCATACCGGAAGACGATCCGCGTAATCCTGCGGTTATTGCCGATAACGTGGGTGACAATGTCGGCGACTGCGCCGGTATGGCAGCGGACCTGTACGAAACCTATACGGTTACGATCGTTGCGGCTATGCTTCTGGCAAAGACTGCGTTCGGTGAAGCAAGTCACTGGGTAGAATTTCCCCTGCTTATCGGCGCGGTATCGATTATTGCTTCGGTCATAGGCACCTTTTTCGTAAAAATGGGAAAAAAGCAGTATATCATGGGCGCCTTGTATAAAGGCCTCGCCGTTTCGGGCGTCTTAGCCGCGGGGGTGTTCTATTTTGCCGCGGATATGTTCATGAAAAAACTTCCCCAGGTGGAACAGATTTTCCCTGCTGTTAATGTGTTCGGTATGGCGCTTATCGGGCTCGCGCTTACCGGCCTCATCGTCGTGATAACCGAATATTTTACCTCAACGAGTTTTAATCCGGTCAGGCATATCGCCTCTGCCTCACAGACAGGTCACGCGACCAATATCATAGCCGGGTTAGCGGTCAGCATGAAATCGACTGCGATGCCTGTTCTGGTCATCTGTGGCGCGATTTGGGGTGCGTACTGGCTAGGTGGCGGTTTTTCCGGTGCAGAAAACAGTATGATCCATGGATTGTTCGCCATCGCGCTTAGCGCGGTTGCCATGCTCTCTATGACCGGTATCGTGGTCGCGATCGACTCCTACGGTCCGATCACCGATAACGCGGGTGGTATTGCGGAAATGGCCGGACTCGACGAATCGGTACGCGCGATAACCGACCCGCTCGATGCGGTGGGCAATACCACCAAGGCGGTCACCAAAGGGTATGCAATCGGTTCTGCCGGTCTTGCGGCATTAGTGTTGTTTGCCGAATATTCTCGGTCGTTTACCGGGATTTCATTTGATCTCGCAAGTCCGAAAGTGATCGTTGGGCTCTTTATCGGCGGTCTTCTGCCGTTCTATTTTGGTTCGCTTCTCATGGAAGCGGTCGGTTCCGCGGCAGGCGGCGTGGTCGACGAGGTTCGCCGTCAGTTCAAAGCGTTCCCTGGAATCATGGATGGTTCGCAGAAGCCTCAGTACGGCACCTGCGTCGACATCGTGACAAAAGGCGCGATCAAGCAGATGATGCTGCCGTCTCTCATACCGGTTGCAACACCGATTCTGGTCGGTTTTCTGCTCGGGAAAGAGGCGCTCGGCGGCGTTCTTATCGGCGCGATCATAACGGGCCTGTTTCAGGCCATTGCCATGACGTCAGGAGGCGGCGCGTGGGACAATGCAAAGAAGTTCATCGAGGACGGCAATTTCGGCGGCAAGAAGTCTGACGCGCACAAGGCCGCGGTCACGGGCGACACGGTCGGCGATCCGTACAAGGACACGGCGGGTCCGGCCATCAATCCCATGATCAAGGTTGTCAACATCGTTGCGCTGCTCATTGCCCCGCTGCTGATAGTATAGGGAAGAGGAACTGAAGAAACTATAGGCCCGCCCTCTCCCGCTGCCGCGGGAGAGGGCGGGCCTTCTTCGTGCTTTCCCCTGCCTGCGCCGAGGCTTCGGCAGGAAGGTCCGGTCGGTGCAGTACGGCCCTAGTCCGCTTGCAGCGGGGGCTTCGACTGCACTGCCTGCCGTAGCGGCAACGCTGGCTTGCGGAATGAAAACTAAATACCAAGGCTATCAACCATTATGTTTAATCAATAGTGTAAAAGCTCGCTTCGATATTCACGGAACCTGAGAGAAATAATGTTTCTTGATAAAGCCTCAGGGTAGTCAGCATAGCGGGGGTGGCGAAGAAAAGCCCGCCTCCCCTGAGGGGAGGCGGGCTTTTCGAAGACAGGGGGCGGCTGCCCCCGAAAAAGAAAAAATATTTACCGTACCACGTTAATCCTTTTCGATTCTGCCATGACGGTGCTTGAGAGCGAAACCACATAGGTTCCGACCGGCAGCGCTGCGGTGTTTAAATCAACGGTATGCACGCCGCCCTGCTGCAGGCCGTTTGCCATGCCGCGGACGAGTTTGCCCTTCATGTCGAACAGGCTCAGCGCAACCGTTGCCTGCTGCGGCAGCGAATACATGACCGCGACGTTGCTGCCCGTGGTGACGCACTGCAGTTCGCTCGGCGCAATGACCTTCTGCGTGTATTCCTTAACGTCGACCGCGTTTCTCGTGATCAGGGTGATCATCGGGTCGCCGAAGAAATTATAGCCATAGTTCCAGCCGATGAAGTTCTGCTTGTTACGGTTTTCATCGCTGTTCTCGTACGGGCCGAACCATTCAAGGAATGCTTGACCTATGCAAGTATTTTTGGCCATCGCCTGGAACATGACACGCGCCATGAGGCCGATCCACTGGCCGCTCCTGCTGCCGCTCATGCAGATAAGCGCGGTCGGGCTTTCGTTGAACACATAGCTGCCGCCCAGGAACGCGCGGTCACGGCCAGCGGCGAAGTCCGACACATGGCAGCCGTCATGGAAATAGGCGATAGGCTTTGGTTTTGCGTTATACACTTCGGTCATGCTTGACGACCCGCCGGTATGGTGGCCGTGGACATTGTAATTGGCATGGCACCACATCTGGAGCGCCGAGTAGTTCTTCTGGAGCCGGTTGTTCAGGTAATCGCTTTTATTCACCGGCGGGTTTGATTCGGTCCAGCGGATCAGCTCGTTCTGGCTGGATCCCGGATAAATCTCGTTAAGATAGTTTGCTGATGACCGCCAGTCATAGTCAAGGTACCCGAGCGCGGCTTTGTTGAGGGTCACGCCACCCATATAATAGTTGTGAAGTTTGTCCAGATAACTGCCCAATACCTCGACTTCGCTCCCATAATTCCCCATGGTGGTGGCGTCGAGACGGCCGTAGAAAATATCAATGCCGATATCGCCTGATCCCGCGGTGTGGTTGTCGAACTCACCGTTGTTATCGGCGTCGGTCCAGGAGCCGTCCATATCCATGTAGTAGAGGTCGCAGGTGAAGTGGTCATACCGTCCCGTTGTCGGGTCATTGTCGGATTCATACCAGGCCGGCGGGAGGTCTCCGATCTGCACCACGCCATTAATGCCGCCGTCGTTATAATGTTCTTTAATGACCGCTTTTATCTGGGGAGGGGTCCCGCCTTCAAGCGTTTCAAGTATCACGGTGCAGCCATGGCCGTACCGGACATCCTGTATGTAGCGGTCGATTTTCTGCTTTGCCGTGGCATTGCCGTACAGGGTCTCGTTGCAGAGAACGAGCACGCGTTCGATAGGGGTCGCTCCGCTTGCCGCAACCGATTTCTGCAGCGATTTGAAACCTTTGAACACCTTGCCCTGAATGCCGCGCTTGAGAGGTCGCAGCGGATGTTCTTTCTGGTAGAGCGCAAGCTGTTCGAGACGGTGCTGTGCCTGCTCCGGTGTTACGCTTCTTTTTAGGGTTTCGGTAAGCTGCTTTTGCAGGTCAAGCAAGTCGGATTCCGACATCTCGGCTGCAGAAATTGAAATAGCTATAGCGCTTAAAATAAGGACATAAATACAACGGAACAGCATACGCCCTCCCTCAAAGATGGTTTGAATGCACAATAGGAAAACAGAATGCCTGTAATTCCTTATTAAAATAAGAATATTAAAAGAAAAATTCATAAGTTTTTTGTAAACACCATACGCCCTCCCTCAAAGGTGGTTATAACAGATGATTCCTGAAACTATATTTAATAAGGAAATTTTACCCCTACTCATTTTATAGTATAAGAAAACTAAACAAAGAAATCACATTTTTTAAAGAGATAAAAATCAGGCATCTGTGTTTTAAGCGATTAAAATAGCTAAGGGCGCTTGAAACACAACTTCCGGGTATGATACATTTAATGCACACACATCACAGCCTTTCTTGCAGGGAGACGCATTGAAGAATAGCCAGGCATTTGCCCTGTTCTTCGGATTTTTGCTGGTTGCGACAGCAGCGCACGCAGTGGTCTATCGGATCGGCTCGACACGCCCCTATACGCAACTCCAGAGCGTAATGAGATCTACTGCAACTGGATTGAAGGGGGCTACTACCACGAGCTGGAGCTTATCGGCTCTGATCCGGGCGGCGTTGACGACGACTGGACCCCGCATCTCAAGCGCGAGGACTCGGATGTGGTGGGCAATGTGCTGTTCAAGCGGCAGACCGGAGCGAATAATGATCCGAATTTTTCAGTCACCCGTATCGGCGGTGACGCAACCGGCGAGAGCCACGGCAGGTACCGATTTGTCAATAATACCGTTGTCTGCGGCTCCGGTGCGGTGTTCCGCATGTTCGACAGTCTTGAGTCGGTGGAGATGCATAACAATGCTTTTTACCGCGGGAGCGGTGGCGTCAATGTCATGCGCACGGTGGAGGCGCGCTGGACCACCGGCGAGCCGCGGATCGCCGGCTCCGGCAACTGGATCGTCACCGGGAGCACGAACATCCCGCAGGGATGGTCGGACACCAAAACCGGGAGCGCACCCGGATTCGTCAACCTTTCGTCAAATGACCTGCGGCCCGAGCAATCAAGCCCGCTGCGTGATTCCGGTACTGCATCACCCGTGCGCGGCGATACCTTAACGTTATTGCGGCCGCTTTTCCCTCCTGCGTTTCATCCTCCTCAGGGGCAGGCGATCCTGCCCGGCAACGCAACGGTCCGGCCGGTTGACGCGCGGATCGACATCGGAGCGTTTGAGTACGCGGCGCAGGGATTGATAGACTATCCGCAAAAGCATGGGAATGGTGATTTCGCTATCCTTGCTGCAGCCTGCCGGTCCGGCGTTGTGACGGTCAGGTGCCGTATACCGAACGCATGCGAGGTGGTGGTTCGTCTGGCCGACATTCAGGGGAGGATCGTTGCCTCGCACAAACAGACCGTCCCGGCGCCCGGCAGGCATTCACTGCGTATCGATCTGCGCAGAATGAACGTTGCGCAGGGGATCTGCGCTGTTGCTGTGAAAACGCCGTCTTCTGCTGCCTGTTGCTGCGCGATAGCCTCGTGTTCAATGCCCTGAGATTTCTATGCCCTTCCTTCCTGATAGTGATTGAACCGGCGGCCAGCACGCTCGTATTTTCAGAGTATACGATACCCGCACCCCGGTGCAACGGATGGGGAGATTCCTGATGTGCAAACCGATTATGAAAGGAATTAGAAAATGCTGAAAGCGTATGGTATGGCGGCGGTATTGTGTGCATTTTTGTCGTCGGTTTTCGCCGGTAAAGACGATGTGCGACTCACCATCCTTGATACGCTTAACAAAGGCAGTGAGGTCTCGATAACGGCAAGGGATTACAGTACTCTGCCGACGGATATTAAACCTGTAACAATCCGTGATACGATCGAAGACGATGACAAAGACATTGAAAAAGTTGCAGAGCAGCGTGAGGCCGGTGTTGTGCCGTCACGGTTTAGGATACAGATTCTTGCCTCGAGCCAGAAAGGGGAGGTGCGGAAGGCGAGGCGCATAGTTGCCGCCAAAGTGAAGTACGCGACATCCATTGTCTATCATTCCCCATACTACAAACTGATGGTGGGTGATTTTTCAAACCGGCCTGATGCGGAAAAGGCCCTTGCGCAGGTAAAGAAGTTGGGTTATAATGATGCTTGGATTGTGAGGACCGCGTTGCGGAAGCGTTAACTCTGTCGTGGAGAGGCATCTCCCATGTCCCAGTTGGGTGCGGTACAAAACCGAATTGTACGCTACAGAAAGGGTGACGTTCTGTTCCGGGAGAACGACGACACCCAGGATTTCTTCATTATAAAGAGCGGCAGCGTCAGAATCTTAAAAAAAATAGGGAATAAGGAGATCACGCTCGACACTCTGGGGCCGGGCATGGTTGCCGGCGAGATCGCGTCCATCGATAAGGTCCCGAGAACCGCGTCGGGCGTTGCGCTTGCAGATACCGAGGTCATCCTGATTCCGCAGGATTCAGTCAAAAAGATCCTGGATAACATACCTGATTGGTTCCGTAAAATCGCGCAGATTCTGGTACAGCGGCTCAGGGAAGTCGATGACAGGATCAGCCGATCGTTGAAGTCCGACTATACTGCGCTGGTGGCGGCGATGATCACCATGATCTCTTATTCAGAAAAGGCCGCAACGGTCGAAGACGGTTTTCAGATTGAAAGGAAATTTCTCGAATATGAGCTCATGGACCTGCTCACCATTCCGCTTGCAGAGGTGCAGTCTGCCATTGATAAATGCGCGGTGCAGGGGTTCCTGCGCGTCGCGGGAAATGACATTGTCCTGACCAACCGCGAAGCGTGTACGAAGCTCGGGGCAGAGGAACCCTGATCACTACGCCATTTCCCGTCACATGAGCTATTTTACCTTTTATCATGTCAGGGTATCCTAAAATGATTCGGGCTGCCACTGCGCGATGTCGCATGCCGGTGGTGGGGTTGGGCGCTGCGCTTCTTGTCGCCGGTTGCGCCGTTCCGGCGCATCGTCTCATGCCGGGATATGAGAAGATGGACGTCAGAGAGGCCGCGTGCGGTGTCATCCTGGTGGGTAAAAACGTTTCGATTCCTGATCAGCAGCTTGTTGCGGGCGTCTTGGGCGGGGGCGACGCGGTCCAGCGTTACTACTACTTTTTCGGCGATACGTTTCCTGAACTGATGGCAAGGCGCTCCGGCTTCAGGAGCGTCACGTTTTTGCCGGGCGCCGACCAGAACATGCGTAACAGAGCGGACGGCCTTGCCGAGATGGACGAAGGCGGCGGACTGCTCGTGCCTGCGCAAAGGCACTATGTCGATGCCGGCCTTGCCTATCTTCTGATCGTGGATTATTGCTCGGTCAAACGGGAAGGGAACACCGGTGTACCCATGCTCGGATCAGAAGGCGATTTCACAGGATTTACCACGGGACTGGATTTCGCGAAACAGTCGGCAACCTTTGTTCTCTGGGACAATAGGACCGCGACCATTGCCGCGTACGGCCGTATCGAAGAAAAGATTCCCACCGGCGGCGATATTACCACGACAACGCTCGTCGAACTACTGCGCCAGACCGCCGCGTCGATCAGCCGCGGCATGCCCTACCGTAAATAATTGAGGAGCGCGTTATCTTTCGTGGTGAGGCAGGCAGCGTGTTTCAGCCAGCTTCTTTCAGGCTCTGTTCAAATTCCATGCTGTAAATATCGAGCACCGCGACAAAAAGCGCGGCAATGACGGGCCCGACGATGAAGCCCATGACCCCGAATACCGCGATTCCGCCCAGTGACGAAAAAAACACGATCAGGTCGTGCAGCTTGGCGCCAGAGCCCACAAGCCGCGGCCGCATGAGATTGTCGATGGTGGACACAAGCAGCACGCTGGTCAGGATAAGGCCGATGCCGTGCCACGGGTGTCCTGCCACGATCTGCACGATGCCGGCCGGAATAAGGACCATCCATGCGCCCAGAAACGGTATGATCGAAAGAATGATCATGATGAATCCCCACAGGAGCCAGAGTTTGATCCCGAACAGGAGCAGCGCGATCGCCCCGACCGTTCCCTGGGTCACGCCGATGACCACGGTGCCGAAAACGGTCGCGCGGGAGATGAGCAGGAACCGGGAAAAAATCAGCTCTTCATAGTCGTCGCGAATCGGGGAGAGATATTTAAGCCGTTTGAGCAGCGCTTCACCGTCCATGAAAAAGTAGAACATGGTGAAAAACAAGACAAACAGCATGAGCAGGAACTCGACAATGCCTGACGAGGTGCGGTTGAATACCTTCGTGGTCACGTTCGCGATGGTTTTTATCCCCTCGTTGAGCGTGGTGGAAAAATCGATGTTCGCGAGCCGGAGTTTTTCCACCAGGGGGAGTCCTCGGATGCGGTCAACGAATTCGCTCTGACCTCCTTTGTCAAGAACATCCTTAACCACCGGCTGCGCAGAGTGATACAGGTCAATCGCCTGTCCCACCACCAGGTGGACCACGACGTAGGTCGGTGCCACGAGACAGACAAGAATAATGCAGCAGGAGGCAAACGAGCTCAGGCCGCGCCGGTTGCCGAAAAGCGAAAGTAGCCTTCGGTACAGGGGAGATAAAAGGGTGGTAAACGTGGCGGCAAGCACCACCGGCACGAAAAAAAGTTTTGCGATCGGAAACATGGCCGCGGTCACGATGGCGAGCAGCCCGAGAATGGCCATCCGGTTCACGTTTCGCATGCGCAGCCTGTTTTCAACGACCTGGGCCTCATTGGCCTGTTCGTCGAACCTCATGGCAGGGGATGCTGCTGTGTCAGGATGCGCTGCGGTCGGTTCAGGTGGACCCTGCGCAGAGGTGCTGTTTCCCTGTGTATCCGTGCCCGGATCGTCAGCCTGTTCCTGCAATTCATTTGCCATGCGTGTTCCCTTTCGTATGCCGAGCGCCTAGCCTGTTCCACATCGCGAGGAACACGCCGTTTGTCCAGCCGAACCCGTCCTGCAGGTCGTATTCGCCGCCTCCCCCGGGAACGTTCAGGTTTTCGACATTGTATTTCTCCATCATTTTGCCGGTTTCAAAGAAGATTGAGATGCATACGCCGGTCCACCGGCGGGCAAGCTCCTGCGCAGCAGTTTTTTCACCATAGTTGCAGAGACCCTCGTAGGCGATCCACTGCAGCGGTGCCCAGCCATTGGGAGCGTCCCACTGCTGGCCCGTGGTGTTGGTGGTCGTTACCACCCCTCCTGCCTTGAGCAGGTGCAGTTTCAGTGCCTTAATCGTCAGCTCGGCACGTCCGCTGTCCGCCATCTTGAAGAACAGGGGATACATACCCGCCACGGACCATACGCCTGTCTGCGTCCCGCGTTTGAAATCGTAATCGAAAAAATAACCGGCGCTGTCATTCCAGGCAGCGCCGATAAGCGCTTCTTTCCTGCGCTTTGCCAGCGTCTTGAATCGCTTTGCCTGTGCGCTGTTTTTTTTCTGTTCATACCCTTTAGCCATGAGCGACTCGAGATGGTACAGCAGGCAGTTCAGGTCGACGGGAATGATGTCGGTCGTATGAATGCTGTCAAGCGAGGAGTGGTCGGAAAACCACCGGCTGCTGAAGTCCCAGCCCGATTCCGCGGCCGCGCGAAGATCGCGGTATACCCGCAGCTTGTCCCGTGATGGTGCCGCCAACCGCACGTCCTCTTTGTACGATTCAGGCCGCGGTTCAGGGCGCGCGTCGTAATACCGGTTGAGTACCGTGTTGTGATACCGCACCACGCGCAGCGTATCGGTCAGGGAGTCGCCAAGGGCGCTGCGTCCTTTCATCCAGAACCGATACTCCTTTTCCAGCCACGGCAGGTAATGGTCAAGTACGGTCGCTCCCTTTTCCTTCGCGACAAGCGCAACCATGAGCGAGAAGAAGGGGGGCTGGGACCGGCTGGTATAATAGCTCCTGTTGCCGTTGGGAATATGACCGACCGTATCAATGAGAAAGCAGAAGTTATCGAGAAGGTGCCGCATCAGCTTGAACCTGCCCGCCTCCCGCAGGCCGAGCATGGTAAAATAACTGTCCCAGTAGTAAATTTCCCTGAACCTGCCGCCAGGCACGATGTAGGGATGGGGTAGGGGAATGAGGGAGGAGTGGCCGGCTGCATTGTCTTTTGGCCGCTGCAAATATGACCAGAGCATGTCGATATGACGCAGCATGCGTACCGTATCGTTTTTTGCGGTCAGGACCGTGTCGAAATGCTCGGCGACAAAAGCGGCAAGATCAAATTCTTTTTTGCCTTTCTGCTGCCGGTATTCTTTTACAATCTCCCGAGGCGGTATCCTGGGCACGCAGTCAGGGAACTTTTTTGAGTCGCGGAACACGGGCTTCATCTGGACCGCCTTGAACAGCTCGCCATAAACCGTCGCCGGATCTGGCTGGCATAACGCGGGAGTATGGAAACAGATGATTGCCGTAAGCAGCGTAATAAATGGGACGGTCAGTCGATGCGTGGACATGGAGACCCCGGGGTAAAGCGCGATGATGTAAAATAATGGATACAAACGGATCATGCTAATAGAGCGCCAGTTCTTTGATGGTACGGAAGTGGGCCGCCTTGAAATCGATCAGATAGTATCCGACCGGCAGGTTCCCTACCGGGATGGAAAGCACGTACCGGTCGGGCGCGTGGGTTCCATCAACAAGCCGCCGTATGAGTTGTCCTTTGACAGAATAAAGCCTGGCAACCACGGTCGTGGCAAGGGGAATAGAATACCTGAGCACGATCCGCGCAGGCGGTACGCTTTTTCCTTTTATTTCAAAGGAAAAACGGTCTGGCGGTGTGGTTATGGCGGGAAAATCAACGGTGAACTGTTGGGAATCGCTCCAGTCAGCCCACCCTGCCTCGGTGTGCGCCTTGACCCGCCACCAGAAGGTTGTTTTATTGCGCAGGTTCCTGCATTCAGCCGACGTTCCCTGAACCGTTGAATCCTGGTACGCCACTCGTTTCATGGCGGCGTCGGTCGTCACTATAAGGCAGTAATAATCGACTCCGGACCACGAGGTGCTCCATGAAAACGCCACCCTGTTTTCCGACAGTACTGCCGCGTTTTCAGGATAAACAAGCGTGACCCTTGGCGGGAGCGTTCGTATGGTGGTGAACCGCCACGCCGCTGACCAGGAGCTGGCGCCGCCGCTGTTTTTCGCGGCTACACGCCAGAAATAGACCGTGTTCAGATCAAGCGGACCAATAGCCCGTGAGTTCCTTGTCAGCATTGAGTCATCGATCCGCACGCTCGCAAACGTGGAGCAGGTGCCGACCTGTACACGGTAATAAGTGACACGGGTAACCGGTTTCCAGCACAGCGACAGCTCGAGCGGCTGAAACCGGGCATTGTCCTCGGGTGTCATGAGCGCAGGCGTGACCGGGCTGCGTACCGGGAACAGGGGAGTGCCGGAGCAGAAGGGCGTTGAAAAGTCCATGAGCTCGCCGATGGTCGGCGCAAGATCGATCATGCTCCTCCGCATTGTGTCAACCGCTCCCGCCGCGAAATCGGGACCCAGCGCAAGCAGCAGAAGGTGCCTGCACCCGTCGCACCCGCACCCATGGTCCGGCCAGGCATCGCCGTCGTGACGTCCATGGTCATTGGTCACAAACAGGGTGGTCCGGTCCCGGTACAACGGATCATCCTGGATCAGGTCCCATACCATGGCCGTAATACTGTCGGCGATCCGTATCGAGCGCACATACTCTTCCCAGATCCCGGTATGTCCCCACACATCAACCTGCGCGAGATTTATGATCGCGAGTCGGGGATGATACCGGATAAGGACGGTATCGATATTATGCCAGGTGGCGGTATCGTCAAATGGAGCAGGCGCGTGAATGACCGCGCCGCCGTAAGCGGAGCCGTATTCAGGGTGAGAGCTGCTCGTGAGCATATACAGCTTGGCTTTGCCGAGTATCACATAATGCAACGAATCGCCGCCGCCCTGCTCCTTTCTGAAATATTCAAACAGGGTGGGAGAATAAGGGCGGACCGTGCCGTCATTCGGTATGTTCTGATACACGCCGGATATGATCGATGCGTGGCCCGGTACCGTGCAGGTCAGACTGTCATTGTAGAAACGCGTATACAGGGTGCCCTGCGGACGCAGGTCGTTCCACAGGCGGGGAATATACTGGTGGGTCGAATCGCCGAATGTTTCGCTATACCGCGAACCGTCAATCACCAGGATGATCGCATTGCGCGTTGCATAGGCCTGGATGATGGCTTGAAAGCAGAGCAGAATAGCGAGCGAAATATATACTATACCGTATTTTATACACATTGCGTACGAAAAAAGTCCGTCGTGCTATGGTTTTTGGCATGTGACGGTACTGCCTGCTATTTAATATACTACATACTACCATTTAACAAAGCATTCAAAGCCCCGTAGCGGCACGTTGCAGCGTGCCCCTACGGGGCTCAACTGGTTCGAATGCATGCAATCACGCCGGTATATGCAAAATAAAAGCGATGTTTATCAATTTTTTTTATTATTATTAATACATTAGGGGAGGGTTTGCACGATGTATGGAGAGTGCTTACACGATTAATAATCTGAACTTGTGAAGAGGGGGCCGTACTATGCATAAAAATGGTCTGTTTTTTGTCATGTCTTTATTTCTTGTTCAAGCAGCTTCAGGCTATACCATTTCGAATGATAACTTAACCGTGGTGACAGGGACCTACGGAGAAATCAGCTCGATTAAAATCAAGAGCGATGCCTTTCCTACCGAATATGTGTTCAATTCCTCTAACGCAAGTATAACGAGCAATTTCTTAGGGGAACTGGTATTTAAGTATCGGCAGGGGAGCGGTCAATGGATAACCGCGACTACCCATCAATCAACAGACGCTCGAACGCAAAGTCAGAGTGGAAATACCGTTACGGTTACCTATGAAAATTCTTCAAACTCCCAGGGAATTAAAAATTTTAAACTCGTAGAGACCTATGATTGCACTAATGAGTATCTGCACTGGAAGATCACCCTCACCAATACCTCCTCACAAAACCTTGAGTTTGGGGATTTCGGTCTTCCCTTGCCCTTCAACCAGAGATTTCCAGACGATGAAGTTATTTATGAAACCAGGGTACTCCAGCCCGGTTTTGTCGGTAACAACAGCTCGTTTGTCCATCCGCAGCGACCCAGCGGCGTTGGTCCTTTCCTGTTAATGCTGCCGGACGATGAAACCGGCGCCGGTTTCGAATACCAGGACTTCTCAGGCGGACGAGTGTATTACATTCATTCAAATGTGATCAAGAGCACCGGCAGGGGTTATCTGCCAAATACCAGCATGACTCTCGCGGCGGGCCAGAGCAAGGAGTATGCCTTTAAATTTTTCAAAGTGCAAGATCGTTATGACATGGCCGACCGGATTTACCGCGAAGGCCTCATTGATATAACCGTGATACCGGGAATGGTGGTGGGGACCAATTTGACCGTGAAATTCGATCTGCACACCTCAAAAACCATTGACTCGGTGAGTGCGCAGTATCCCAGCGAGACTACCATCTCGTCTGTCGGCACCGTGCCTACGGACCACAAGATCTACCAGGCAGGCTTCAGTCACCTGGGTCCGAATAACGTGACCGTATACTACGACGGCGATAAGAAAACCGTACTGCAGTTTTATGTGACCGAGCCTTTCGGCGACGCGATACAGCGTCACGCCACCTTTATGCTGGAAAACCAGGTGGTACGCGCTCCGGGGAAATGGTATCACATGGTGATTGATGACTGGCTCATGGATACCAAGGCGGTCCGGGGGATATACCGGGATTATTGGGGATGGGGGGACGACTGGGGATACACCCATGCCCAGTTTCTGGCGCTGAAAAACGCACTTGATCCGGTTGCCGCGGAGGTGGCAGCACTGGATGGGTACCTTGACACCTGCATATGGCAGTCACTCATGGGTGAACACCATACGGATTACCTGGTCCATGATTTCCTGGAACCCGACCCGAACAACGAACCGACCTACCGCGGCTACGCCTATCCGCATATTTACAATACCTATTTCTATATGTACGAAATCGCCCGCATTCATCCGAACATGGTGACATTTATTGAAGAGAGGAACACTTATCTCCTGCGGGCGTTTAACATCCTCAAGGCCATGTATTCACGGGGCGTCTATTACAACTGGGACACCGGAGAGATGGGTGAGCAGACCACGCCGGACATCCTTGAAGCGCTGCAGCGTGAAGGATTTTCCACCGAAGCCAACTGGATCATCACCACCATGACCACGAAGTACAACAATTTTAAAAGAAACAAGTATCCCTACGGTTCGGAGTTCAAATTTGACAATACGGGCGAAGAAGCGGCGTATATAGTGGCGAAAATGAACCGTGATACGGCCATGATGCGGACCGTCCTGACCAAGACTATAGGGTGCCGGGGCCTTGCGCCGGAATGGTACCACTACTCGGACCCGGGTACCCAATCCGGCACCTGGAACCAGCGATATGCCACGGCTCTCACGTCTTCTATCCTCAACGACTGGACGCTCAATCATTCCACCACGCCCGAAATAGATCTGCCGCTCACCTATGCGGCCAAGACCGCAAATGTCGCAAACATCAACTCCGGCCAGATCAACTCTGACCCCGCCAACATCGGCACCTCAGCATGGTGTTACCAAAGACAGAAGGGGACCAGATACTCCTATTGCGGGGGCGGCAACATCTATAATGGCTGGTGGCAGATGAGCGGGGAATCGGATCTCGCCCTGTTCGGCGTACTCAGGCAGATCAGTTCGGACGTGGCGGATGACCCGAGGTTCGGGCTTGTCGGGTATGGATGCGAGGCCGACCAGCAAGGGACGCTAATCACAGTGGTCCCGAAGGACGGTATCAATAAACGGCTGCATATGGTGTCGCTCGGCATGTCCCTGATCCTGGAGCAGGATCAGTACACCAGTGCGGACATCGACCAATCGAAAACCCGTGTCCACTTTGTCCTGCGCAACATGAAAACCGCTGCTCATACCACCAAAGTGTTTGTCAGGGGCCTGGAACCGGGGAACTACGACGTCCGGGTTAACCAGCAGGTCGCGAAGACCTTCACCGCGACCGCCGGCGCCGTGTCAAACGTGTCTATTGATATCGGCACCGAACCTGCGTATGACATCGATATCCTGCCGGAAGGAACAAGTGTCCGGAACAGGACTATCATAAAGCCGCACCATGACATCAGCATCACGCCGGTGAAAAACGGCATCCGGTTCAACTACACGCCTGTCTCATGGAGCGTCAAGCCGCCGTCGGTCACGATATTCAGCCTGCAGGGGAAACGGCTGGGCTTCCGCGAAGCGGTTCCCGCCGGCCTGTCAACCTGGGAGCAGGGGACCGGAACAACGCCAGGCGGTATATGTATCGTAAAAGCAACGTGGTCGGACGGTGAATCAGTTATAAGGAGAATGATGGTAACGAGATAGCCTATGTGATTTCGTCATCAATTTTTTTTGCCAGCAAATTGGTCAGCCATTTATTCGGTTGCTTATACTCCTGAAACGCTTTGCGAAGAGGCGTTATATCCACTGCCGTACGGTGATTGTCTTGTACGCCTATCCAAAAACGGTCTTTTTTCCCGGAAGGCACACGTATGACGCATTTTTCTCCCTGAAACGTGAAAACAAAACAGACGGCTGATTTCAATTGGTGATGGATATCCTGGATACCTTCAATCGGCCGAAGGATTTTATAAATCGAATGAAAGGATATCCAGGTATTGTCTATTTCAAATCCCGCCACTGTTCCATCCGGCTTGTACGTTGGATACGTTTCCATAGGATGAATATATACGATACGCGATTAATGCGAGGTTGATTTTAAACTGAAAAAGCAGTTCAGCGTGCAGTATGCGGAGAATTACAAGGATGAAATAATCGGTCAATCCCGAACTAACGATGAACCGATGGCTGCCGCTTCATGAAAAAAATCCCGCGCCCTAATCCCATTGCCCCGGCATTGAACCGCACCCGCCGGTCAACGGTCAGGTGTTTCACCATTCTTCCCTGGCAGGTGTACACGGTATAGATGCCGGCAGGAAGGGTAAGGTGGGTCAGGCCGTTAACCGGAAAACAGACCTCTCGGGGCATATTCCGGTTGCCGTTTGTATGCAGCATGCTGATGCCGCTATTGACCGGCGCGATGAATCCGGCCAGGGCATAGATGAGCGCGCCCTGCCAGTTGATGGCGATTTCATTCGTTCGGTAACTCGTATCGAGGTCCACCCAATTCGTTGCGCCGGGCCAGCCGCCGCCCACGAGATACCCCGGCCAGGGATCAACGATGCTGTCGGCAAAGGAACGGCGGTCATGCGGGTGCATGGGCGGATTATGTCCCAATCCGGTGACAAAGGACCGGCAATAATAGTTCCTCCCGAACAGATGACCGATTGCGTCAAGCGCCGTGGCCGTGTAATCAGCGTCCGGAGAAAGCAGGTTCGCGATCTGCAGCGACATGGTCTGTCGCGCCACGGTACCGTTGCATCCCCAGTAATAGGTGGTTCCCAGCGGACGCCCGTACCCGTGGTCGTTTCCCGTGCCCACAATGCTGTCCGCAACCTGGATCAGACTTGCCTTGATTGCGTCATACAGGGACTGGCTTTTCCCGGTTCGTTTCGAAAGGAGATAGGTATACATGCCGAGGTTTTTCACGTTGCCCCAGTCCCAGTCGAAATCGATTTTTCGCCGTTGGCTGTTTGCGCGGGTCTCAAAGTCGCTAAGGTATTGCCGCTCACCCGTGGTTTCCCACATCTCGGCCGCTGCCCACAACCGGTCATCGGTATCGGTCGTAATGTATCCGCCCGTGGTGAACCCGGTTTGGTCCGCGTGATGATTCGACGGGTTCGCCGCGAGGAAATCATGGCTTTTCCGGGCCGCGTCAAGACAGGTTTTCGCGTAATTGGCGTCATAGGGCTCGTACGCCCTGGCCGCCATCGCGGTCATGGCCACGAAATCCGCTGTCGCCGCGCTGCCCCACGGCACGAAATAGCGCGGCGCCGTTTCGTCCTCAGGCAGAATGAAATCGCAGAAGTCCGGCGTGCTGATCTTATGCGATACCGAGCCGTCGTCGAGCTGCATGGTGAGAACCCAATCGAGCTCCCATTTGACCTCGGCGAGAAAATCGGGCAGGGTCTGCCCGCTTTCCGGAATGCCGAGCGTGATGCGTTCTATGAGCGGTTTGAATTGCTGCCATGCCTGGAGCATCATTCCCACCGTTATGCCGGCATTGACTGTGTATTTGTTGTAATCGCCCGCATCGTGCCACCCTTTGAGCGACTCTTTCCGCACATGGCCGCTGATGTAATCGAGATACGCGTCGTCGGCGTGGCATTGCGCATGGGCGTACCGGTGACCGTTGAACGTGCCGGATACCGCGGTTCCGCATCGCCACAGGAACATGGCCCGCATTGCCGAATAATAGGCGAAGTTGTAGGCATCGGGTCTGACCGGAAAATCAGGCGAACGGCCCACGCCATCGACGCGTAGATAGTAGGTTCCTTCCGCGGTTAATGACGAGAAATCGGCAATATACAGTTCTTCGCGCGTATCGGCATTGGTTTTTGGTCCGGTAACCCGGCCCGACAGCACCACGCTTTCGTCTGACGCGTTCACCACGGAAAATGAAGAACACACGGCGCCGATGGAAGCGCGTTTATGGTGGCCCGGAACAAACCCGAGCGTGTTGAGCCTGATATCGGTATCAGCAGCGAAAAGCGCGGCGGCACCAAGGAGCATGACCGTCGAACTCCATGCTGTCCTGCCATACGGGCGGCATTCGATGGGGAAGCGTTTTTTCAATGCGTTCAATGCAACGGCGGTAATGATGGTGTGCAATGGAAGCAGCTCCTGTCGTTGTCCTGTGGCGTGACAAAGCGGGGATCGCGAGACCGCGCTCTGTACATATTAGTGGGAAAATATGGATATAGCGGTTTACTATAATCGTCACCCGTTCAGGCAACGACCATGTTGCTATGTATCACTAATCACCAATACAAGCTATTTCGTCAACAAGACCATCTGTTTGCGCACGTCATCACCGGCCTTGAAAATAACCAGATACGGTCCGGCAGCGGCTGCCATGTGCGGCCGCTTGATGGAATACGATCCCGCCTCCTGCTGCCGGCCGATGAGTTCCGACTGCATTCGGCCATTAACATTGTAGAGCCGTAGCGAAACGAACAGCGCTCTGGGCAATGCATAGGTAATCAGCCCCGTGCTTGAAACGTGGAAAGTCGAAACCTTTCCGCTGACGCCATGTTTGGCACGTTTTACCGGCGCGGTTGCGTTCCAGAGTCGTGCCAGCAGTTCAAGCTTCCTTGGGTCTGTGCCTGACCAGGTGCCCCAGCCCGACTTGTTGGAAATGGGGTCAAAGGGAGTCGTGTAAATACCGTACGTATCGCTGGATTCCGGGTTGATCGACCAGTAAAAGGAATCAAAAATGTTTACCCTGATCAGATAGTCGACAAAGGCGTTCTGCCACTGCTCATCGGTTGTTTTGTCGTTGAGGTAGCTGTACCGCCGCTGATGCCGGGACTCGGCCTTGTTGGGCCAGTCCATGTTACCGCCGAACTCTCCGATACACACGGCAAACCCCAGGGATTTCAGGTACCCGAAGTGCTCATGCCATCCCGCTTCGAGCTTTATCGGATCGATCACGATCTGGCATTTCATGTCGCCGAAAGCGTCCTCAACAAGGCCCGCGCACTCCGGCTGGGCGTCCAGGTCCGCGAACATCGGCTGCGTGCATACCGAAGGACCATACGTGTGCGGTGAGAACACCAGCTTGTTCTTCGGCATGGACGGAGGATTGGTGCCCGCTTCATACAGGTTCTCGCCCCAATTCGGGTTCGTGGCAATGTCCCCGTGCGGTGTATCGTTTTTCGTGTCCGGGCTGCCGTCCTGGTTCCCATTCGTGCCGCCGATTCCCTCGACAAATATCAGAATATTGGGATTCACGGCGCTGATCGCTTGGTAGGCCTGATCCACCAGCGATCGCCATTCACTCCAACTGTAGTCCCAGGGTTCGTTTAAGATGTCAATGCCCATGATGTTGTCAACGCCGATCGACGATCCCAGGCCGGCCAGTGTTCGCAGGTCGGCCAGCCACTTTGATACGTCGTATGCCTGGACCCGTGTGACCGAGCTCGGATTTCCGCTTGCCGCGCATGAACAATCCTCCCGTTTGTGGTCATAATCATCCCGGTTCGCGTCCACATAGGGCGGACGGGCGTCCACACGGCCCGCTCTCCAGCCCACATAGTTGGAGCACGAGTGAATGTCCAGGAGCACGTAGAGGCCGACTGCGGAACAGGCCCTGATAACCGCCTTGAGCGCCGTAAAAGCGCCTTGAATACGCACCGACTCGGTATTTTTCAGGTTCGGGTCCCTGCCCTGCGGGTCGCTGTCATTAAGGGTCTGGGGAGCAATGGGTATCCTGACACAGTTAAATCCCATGTTTCGTATCTCGGTTGCATCCCTGGCAAGCGTTCGGCCACTCGATGCCCAGTGCACATTGCCTATGTACATCTCCATCGGCGCTCCCCTCGGGTTGATCTCATCAGTGGAAAGCTCACTCCTTCCTTCGAGTCCGAACCAGGAACCGCCCTTGACGCGAAAGGCCGAGCCATTCAGGGTAATGGTACCGCTGGAATCGACCTCCCATACATTTGCGGCCTGGGCAGGTATACAGATGAAGAGTGACAACACGACTGCAGTCAACATGGAGCTGTTTCTTTTGCTTTTCACGGTCTTTGCCTCCTTTAAGTGGTTAAACGCATAAACAACGAAACACACGAATAACACTCCAGCAAATACCCCATTTGCGCTTTTGCCGCACCGTATGGTACCAAGCGCAGCAACCCTCTACATACTAATTAGTGCTAGGAATGCCAAAGAAGTTCTGCTGAAGGAGATATTCTGTTGCATCTGCCTGATAAAAAGCAAGTTGCAGTCATGGAAAGCACAATACCTCTATATGAAGTCGTATTAAAAATAACATTTGGGGGCGGGTCAGCCTGCAACTCCCGCCGCCTGCCGCGCAGAGCGTTGCACGGCTCCCACCCGCACAGACACTAATCCCCAACGGAAAAGAACTTCTCCAATTCAAATTTAGAAAAGCATTCCAATGCCAGCATCGTTTCACTTGTTATTATCCCATCAATTTGGAGCATCTTGTTGGTAACGATGTCTGATAATGATTCATTGTTTTTGGTTCTAATCAAAGCGACCAGATCGTATCGTCCGCTCACGGAATAAACTTCAGAAACGCTTTCAATATTTGAGATGATATCTGCAATTTGATTGATAGACTTCCTTTCAACGTGAAGCAATACTATTGCGGTAACCATAATCACAATCCTTTGTTAAAGGCAGGCATCCCGAACCAATCTTAACGAGAATGTATCCGTTTTTCCGAAGCTATAAAATTACGCTGCTTTCTCTTTTAACGCAAGTGTTATTAATCGTCTCATAATTGCCTGTACTGTTTTTATGAAGTGGCGATGCCATTGCGATTCCGTGACAGCGAAAGAGAAAACTCTGTAGGGTAAAAGATTACTCCTGACCGGTGTTCGTCGAAATGACCGGTAAATCATATTCATTCCATTATGAATAAGGGCGTATTCCCGATCGGGTTCCTGCACAAAATATGTGTCGGAAATGGAACAGCACCATTTTCCTGACAGGTGAAAAGCCATTGTCACCGTGTCATTCGCATGCATGGCCTTTGGATGTCGGCTTTGCCGGCTTAGAATATCCTCACCCGTATATACTCTGCCAGCGCTTTTAGCACTGTTCCTTTGACACCAAGCGGCTCCAGTTCCCTGCAGGCGTTTTCAATCAACTGCCTGGCATACTGTTTTGATTCTTCCATGCCGACGATTGAGGGGAAGGTGGCTTTGCCGCGCGAGCGGTCGGAACCGGCGTCTTTTCCTAGTTGCTCGGTGGTGCTCTCCTCGTCCAGAATATCGTCGATGACCTGAAAGGCAAGGCCCACGTTTTTGCCGTAGGAGGAGAGCCGCTCGATCAGGTCCGCATCAGCGTCGGCAAGCAGCGCGCCGATACGTATGCAGGCCCGGATAAGGGCGGCGGTTTTCCTGCTGTGAATATATTCCACAATCGCCTGGTCAACGGTTTTTCCCTCTGATTCGATGTCAACCACCTGGCCGCCGATCATACCGTCGGTGCCGAGCGCACAGGCGATTTCGGTGATGATGTCGGTTCGTCCGTAGCGCGCAAACACCTCGAACGCGATAATGCAGAGCGCATCGCCGCCGAGCACGGCAAGCGCTTCGTTGAACGCCTTGTGCGCGGTCGGCTTGCCGCGCCTGAAATCGTCGTCATCCATGCATGGCAGGTCGTCGTGGATTAGGGAGAAGGTATGGAACATCTCAATGGCAGCGCCGATTTCAACCGGCGCTTTGTCGCCGAACGGCCGTCCGCACGCTTCGTACGCGGCCATGAGAAGACAGGGCCGGATGCGCTTGCCGCCGGCAAAGGTGCTGTATCGTATGAGACGGTGCACCGATGGGGGATAGACGCCTTCTTGAGGAAGCAGGTTTTGGAGCGCCTCTTCCACGAGAAGCGCGGTTTTTTTCATATAGTCAGTGAGATCGTTCATCACTTGAGGCAGTGTATGAGAGAAAGGATTCAAGCGATTGGCTTAGTGTTTTTTCGATGAATGTTCCATGCTCACCCGCGAGCAGCTCTTTCACCCTGCCCTGGGCTGATTTCAGGTGCGCATCGCAGATCCGGATCAGCGTAATGCCTTTTTCAAAAAGCGCGAGCGACTCATCAAGGTTCAAATCCGGGGTTTCAAGCCGGTCTATGATTGCTTCAAGTTCTTTGAGCGCTGTTTCAAAGGATGGTTGTCGGGCCGGGTCTGAGGGCTTGCTTGATCTGGTTTTTTCAGCCATGGTTATCTGGCAAGAAAATAGGTTATTGCGGCATGGCGGGGCTGGAAATCGACGTGACCAAGGTCTGTGCCGCGCCGCTGTGGAAACGAAGTGCCAGGTCCTGGCCGACCGAAAGCGCGGCGGCATGTTTTACCACGTTGCCATCGGCGGTGGTTGCCACGCAATAACCGCGGGAAAGCACGGCAAGCGGACTCAGGGCATTAAGCCGTGAAGCGTCGGAAGAGAGCCTTTTTGCCGCCGCAGACTGGAGCGCGCCGAATGCACGGCAGAAGCGCGCTGCATGGTCGTCATATTCCTGCTGGTTCTCGAGAAGCAGGTGGATCGGCCTCGCAAATGCACGGCTTGAAACAGCCGTATCGTACCGCTCGACAACCGAGGAGAGAATACGGCTCATGGCGGATGAGAACCTGAGGCCGCAGGAGGCCATGTAGCGTGTTTGCTCCTCGCGGTCAGGCGCCACCATTTCAGCGGCGGCCGACGGCGTGGGTGCGCGCAGGTCGGCGACAAAATCGCTGATGGTGAAATCAATTTCGTGACCCACGGCCGAGATGACGGGAATAGCCGAATCGTATATGGCGCGGGCGACCGGTTCCTCGTTGAAAGGCCACAGGTCTTCGATTGATCCGCCGCCGCGTCCCACGATGATGCAGTCCACGCCGCCCCACTGGTTCAGGTCGCGGATCGCTTGCGCGATCTTGAGCGCAGCTCCTGCGCCCTGCACCGGCGTGTCGGCAAGGGTGATGTCGATCTGCGGGGCGCGCGAGGCGATGATCCGGACAATGTCGCGGATCGCGGCGCCCGACCGCGAGGTGACCACACCGACACGCGCAATCGCATCAGGAAGCGGTTTTTTACGGGCGTGGTCGAACAGGCCCTCTTTTTCAAGACGGTCTTTGAGCTTTTCAAACGCAATCGAGAGCGCGCCCCTGCCGCGGGGTTCCATGCGCACGCAGTCGAGTTGATAGTAGCCTGTCTTGCGGTACACGCGGATGGAGGCGATGACCAGCACCGCCATGCCGTCTTCAGGCTCCCACTCCAGTTTCAGAAGCGACTGGCGCCACATGACCGCCGGTATCTGGGACCGGCGGTCCTTGAGCTTGAAATAGGAGTGACCGCTCGAGGCGACTTTCCAGTTTGAGATCTCGCCCTCGACCCACACCAGGGTGTTGCCTGATTCGAGGATGAGCGAAATGCCGTCATTGATCTCGCTTATGGTGTAGGGTCGTTCCGCCTCATGGGGAGTAAGGAAGGTAAACGTCGCAGGATTCATGAAAGCTCGATCCGTTCATATACCCGTTCGATGGTGCGTGCTTTTCCGGTACGGTCGTCAATATCGATAATGACGCCATTGAACATGGCGCCTTTGGTCGAAGGCTCGAAACGGATGTGGGTCTGATAGAGAAAGCGGTGGATGACCTCGTCGGCCTTCATACCGATAATGGAATCCTCGGGGCCGGTCATGCCGGCGTCTGAGATGAACGCGGTGCCGCACGGCAGAATGCGATCGTCCGCGGTCTGGACATGGGTATGAGTGCCGACCACGGCACTGACCGCGCCGTTCATCCAGGTCGCGAACGCCATTTTTTCGCTGGTGGCTTCGGCGTGAAAATCAACGATGATGGTCGTGGTGCGTGATGCCAGCTCTTCGACTGCCTCTTTGCCGGTGCGAAACGGACAATCGAGCGCTTCATGATGAAACGTGCGGCCCTGAAGGTTGACAACGCCCAGAGACCGACCGTCTGCGAGCACGTACAGGGTTGATCCGTGGCCAAAGTTGCCCGGCGGGTAATTGAAGGGCCGGAGCACATAGGGGAGGTCCATGAACGAACGGTCCTGGTCCGGAATGCTGAACGAATGGTTGCCGCCCGTAAGGATGTCAACGCCGTACTTGCGGATTTTTTTAGTAAGGTTGGCGGTCAGACCGTGACCTCCGGCAGCGTTTTCGCAGTTGGCGATGCAGCAGTCGATGTTCCGTTCCTCAAGGAGCGGTTTCAGCCGCGCTGAAAGGACGCGGCGACCGATGGTGGCGAAAACATCACCGATAAAAAGGATGTTCATGAGTCACTTCGCAAATTCGGTAAAACGCAGCTCGCGGATGATGGTCACTTTGACCTGACCCGGGTATTCCATTTCATCCTGGATCTTCTTGGAAATCTGCCCGGCCAATTCCTCGGCCTGCGCGTCGTTTATCTGCTCAGGTTCAACCATGACCCTGATCTCCCGGCCTGCCTGGATGACGTAGGCTTTGCTTACGCCGCGGAACGACTCGGCGATCTCCTCCAGATTGGTGAGCCGGTTGACATAATTGGTCAGGGTTTCGCGGCGCACTCCCGGCCTGGTGCTTGAGACCGTATCTGCCGCCTGGACCAGGATCGGGTAGACCGAAATCGGCGGCACGTCCTCATGGTGGGCCGCGATCGAATTGCAGATGATTGCGTTTTCCCCATTTTTCTGGGCAAGGTCGGACCCGAGTTCAGAATGGGTGCCTTCGGTCTGGCGGTCGATTGCCTTACCGATGTCATGGAGCAGGCCCGCGCGGATCGCGGTCTTGGTATCAAGCCCCAGTTCCGAGGCCATGATGCCGGCCAGCATGGCCACCTCCTTGCTGTGCTGGAGCACGTTCTGGCCGTAAGAGGTGCGGTATTTAAGGCGGCCGAGCATCTCCACGAGCGACGGCTTGATCCCGTGCACGTCGAGTTCGAAAATCACCTCTTCCGCCGCTTCTTTGATGTTCTTTTCAAGCTCTTTTTCGCTTTTTTTAATCAGTTCCTCGATCCGGCCCGGATGAATGCGTCCGTCACTGATCAGCTTTTCCAGGGCAAGGCGCGCAACCTCGCGGCGGATCGGATCGAATCCCGAAAGGATGACCGCTTCGGGCGTGTCGTCCACGATCACGTCCACGCCGGTCGCCTCTTCGAACGACCGAATGTTACGTCCTTCACGGCCGATAATGCGTCCCTTCATCTCGTCGCTGGGCAGATGGACCACGGAGACCGTTGATTCGATAGTGGTCTCGGCCGCGCATCGCTGGATTGCGTGTACCACGATCTCCTTTGCCTCACGTTCAGCGTCGTTTTTCGCCGTGTCCTTTATCTCTTTGATCATCTGGGCAGCCTCATAGCGCACCTGGCTTTCAAGGTTTTCCATGAGGAGCTTTTTCGCTTCGTCCTGCGTCATGTGAGAGATTTTTTCCAGTTTCTCGTTTTCGAGCGACATGAGGCGTAACAGCTCGTTGTCCTTGGTGCGGAGTGTTTTTTCCTTTGAGTTGAGGAAATTCTCCCGTGCCGAGAATTCGGTTTCCCGTTTGCAGATGATTTCTTCGCGGCGTTTGATTTCGCTTTCGTTCTCGCGAAGCTTTGCCTGCTCCTGCCGTATCAAATCCCGGATCCTGTTCGACTCCTTTTCAAAATCGGTCTTTGTCTTGAACCACTCGTCTTTGGCTTCGAGAATCGCTGTTTTTTTCTGCAGCTCAGCCTCGGTTTTCGCTTCTTTGAGTATGAGCTCGGCCTCCTGCTGGGCTTCATGATGCCGCTCCTCCTTGTAGCGTTTATCGGTGAGATAACGCCAGAAGAATCCGGCGGCAAATCCGAGCACAATGCAGGTGACGGCGATGAGCGCTGATAATCCGACTATGCCAGTCATTATAACCCCCTACGGATTTTGAACATTGGTTGTTGCAGGTATATAGCGGAAATGGTCATGGGTTGCATCATTGAAAACCGTTATCCCCACGGAACGTTGTTGGGCAATACATAACAGCACCGGACATCATCATGCGGTCGTATCAGGGAATAGAAGAGAAGAAACCTGGTGTCAGGGAAGCAAATGCGCTTGCACGATCACCGTGCGAGGGTGCTGAGTCACTGGAAAGAAGGGGTGATGAGGGTCCGTTACGCTCCTACAACCGTTGCAACACGGCATCGATTTTCGTCGTTATCGATGCGACACGATCTTCCATTTCGCGCAGTTGCGTTGTGCCGGACTCCTGCTTGCGTTTTAATTCAAACAGTTCGCCCGCAATATTGAGAGCGGAAAGAACAGCAATTTTAACGTTGTCGCGAGATGCGGAATTTTCATAGATTTCCGCCATCTTTGAATTAACGTATCGTGCGATCTGCCGCGTTGTCTCGACATCGACATCACCCTTGATGGAATATTCGGAACCGAATATTACAACACGTACACTTTCCATTGGTGAACTCATTTCCAGGCCCCCTTGCTTCGGGTCAAACAGATGCTCTGGAAGCGCTACTGGGCTTCTATTTTTTCGAGCAATCCCTGGATTTTTTCCGTTACTTTCTTCAGTTTCTCCTGATCCTTTTCAGAGGAGGATTTGAGCGCGGTGCACTCTTCGTTTTTTACGCGAAGTCCCTCCTCCAGCGTTGCTGTTTTTTTATTGCTTGTGTTTATTTCTCCTTTAAGCCGATTGTTTTCCTCGCGAAGATGATCCACCTTTTCCAAAACTGTATCTATCTTGTTTTCAAGTTCATTCAATATATCGATGGACAAATTTGTCTCCTTTTCTATAGCTTATTACAACAGTATGATGATTATGATATTTCACTTTAAATTACTGCCTTCTTTAACCGAAAAGACAGTGAGTTAATTTATAGTGTTAACGATTTAAATATATCATTTTGAACCGTGAAAAGCCAGTACTAGTTTTACATGGCAGGCGTGCGCAAAGGGGTTACGGGCAGAAGGCTTTCATGCGGGTTTGCCAATCGGAAAAAATTAGGAGCGCAACTGGACATTAAACGTTTTCTCCACCGTGGAAATGATATGCGCGCACAGCTCTTCAACGTCCTTATCAGCCAGTGTTTTTTCTTCGGAACGCAGGCTCACGGCATAGGTGATGCTTTTCAACCCCTCGCCAAGGTTTTTTCCGCGGAAGATATCAAACGGTCTGACCGCCTCCACAAGCGGTGAAATTCCCCGAATACAGTCGGAGATGGTCCCGGCAAGGGTTGTTTCCGGCATGACGAAACAGAAATCACGCTTCAGCGCTGGAAACCGTGGCAATGGCGTGCACTGCACTGCAGGCAGCGGTGAGCGAAGGAAAGAAGTCATGTCGCATTCGACGAAATAGACCGTTCCCTCGATTCCGAAGCTGCCCAGCACCGGGACAGGAATCTTTCCGGCCATGCCGGTCACAAGAGGCCCCATGCGAAATGAGACCGTATCATCATCAAAAAGCGGGGGAATACGGCTGGCAGGGGAGATCGACAGTTCCAGGCGGCCAAGCGAATAAGCCACCTTTTCAAGAACGCCTTTTACCAGGTAATAGTCCGTTGTCGGAAGGGGCGGACTGTTCCACGAAACCTCTGTCCAGTCGCCGTCGACGAGCATGCCCAGCACATCAGCTTCATTCACGTCGCCCGAGGCGTCTTTTGAGAAGGTTTTTCCGATCTCGAAAAATTTGTTGTTACTGCTGTCTCGATTGCGGTTATAGGCGAGGACCTCAAGCATGCTTGCAGCAAGCGTGGTCCGCAACTGCGCCATGTCCGGGCTCAGCGGATTGCGGAGAACGACGGGCGTGAGTTCCGGTGTGAGCAACGCGCGTTTTTTTTCAGAAACGAGACTGTTGGTGACGATTTCGTTGAATCCGAGGTGCGCGCATGTCTGGCGGATCAGATCGTTTACCTGTTCCGTGGTGTGCGCCATCGCTACGAGTGGGACCTTTGCCGAAATTGATGCAGGTATGGTGTCGTATCCGTGCAGGCGACCTACCTCTTCGATAAGGTCCTCTTCAATACCGAGATCATGCCGGTACAGGGGAGCAGTGCATTCGATCGTGTCTTGGTCTTTATTCCGGCAGGCAAGCCCGATTGACGTGAGAAGGTCCCGGATCCGGTCGGCTGCAATGGGGTGCCCGAGCACGCGGCTTGTCCGGCTGGCCCTGATCGCTACTCGTTTAGGCGAAAGCGGCTGCGGGTATGCGTCAATACGGCCGGCCGCCACGCTTCCTCCCCCCAGCTCCTGCATGAGGGCCGCCGCCGTGTCGAGCGCGTCAAGCAGGCCCTGCTCGGGATCAACGCCCCGTTCAAACCGGTACGATGAATCGGTTGAGAGCCCGAGCCTTCTGGAGGTCTTCCGTATGGCGACCGGATTAAAATAGGCGCATTCGATGAACACGTTTTTCGTCGTGTCGGCGATTTCTGATCCGGCGCCGCCCATGACTCCTGCAAGCGCGACCGGTCCGTTTGCATCGCAGATCAGCAGGTCGTCCGCGACAAGCCGGCGCTCTATTTTATCAAGTGTTTTGAAAGCCAATTCGCAGCAGGCTTTCCTTACGGTGATGGCGCGGCCCGCGATACGGTCGAAATCGAATGCATGCATTGGCTGCCCGAAATGAAGGAGCAGGTAGTTGGTGACGTCGACGATGTTATTGATCGGCCGGAGACCGGCGCGGGAGAGGCGCTGCTGCATCCAGAGGGGCGACGGCCTGACCGTAACGTTGCGCACCAGCCTGCCGGTGTACCTGGGGCAGGCGTCAGCGTCGTCAATGGTCACGGTGATTGCGTCATGCACGCGGTCATGTGGTGTTTCAAGCGGTCTGCGCGAGGTGTCCTTGATCGGCAGCCGATAGCGCGCCGCCACCTCACGCGCAACACCCGTCATGCTCAGGCAGTCGCCGCGGGACGGTACGATGTCGATCGAAAAGCACGTATCGTCGGGATAATAGACTTTGAGTTCTTCGCCGACCGTGTATTCGTCAGGCAGCGACATAATGCCCGAATGGTCGTCAGACAGTCCCAGCTCACGCTCTGAACAGAGCATGCCTGACGATTCGACACCGCGTATCTTCATTTTTTTGACGGTACAACCGCTGCCGAGCAGCGCGCCTTCCATGGCAAGGGGGGCAAGCATGCCGGCGCGCGTGTTGAGAGCGCCGCACACGATGGTGCGGGGAGAAGAAGCGCCCGTGTCGACGGCGCATACGGTCAAGCGGTCGGCCTGCGGGTGTCTGTTCACCGCAAGAATCCGCGCAACCCTGATGTTATCCGGAACGGAAAAACGCGTGACTGAGGAGACTTCGAGTCCGGCCGCGGTGAGCGATGCGGCGAGCTCATCGGCCGGGACATCACAACCAACGATGTCCTTGAGCCAGGAATAGAGAATGTTCATGCGTGCCTGCGGTTTCTTGACATGTTGAGCGCACCCTTTACTGTATCGTCAGAACTGCCGGAGAAAGCGGACATCGTTTTCAAAAAACAACCGTATGTCATTGATGCCGTATTTAAGCATTGCGATGCGTTCTATTCCCATGCCGAACGCGAATCCCGTATGGCGCTCGGAATCGATGCCGCAGTTTTTGAGCACGTTCGGATGCACCATACCGGCGCCGAGGATTTCGAGCCACCCCGACCGTTTGCAGATGCTGCATCCCGTTCCCTTGCAGAGAAAGCATGCGACGTCGATTTCCACGCTCGGCTCGGTGAACGGGAAAAAGCTCGGCCGTATTTTAAGCCGCGTATCCGGGTCAAAAAAACATTTGGCAAACGCGAGCAGGGTACCCTTGAGGTCGGCGAAGCTGACGTTTTCGTCAACATAGAGTCCTTCAACCTGGTGAAAAAGGCAAAAGCTTCGTGCGCTGATTTCCTCGTTGCGGTATACCCGTCCCGGCATGATGCTCCGGATGGGCGGTTTGCGTTGTTCCATCACGCGGATCTGAACCGGTGATGTCTGGGTGCGCAGGAGCGTGGTTTCATCAATATAGAACGTGTCCTGCATGTCACGCGCAGGATGGTGGGCCGGCGTGTTCAACGCTTCAAAATTGTAATAGTCGGTTTCGACCTCAGGGCCGTACTCGACCGTGAACCCCATTCCCGTGAAGATGTCGCGGATTTCATTCCGTATCCGCATGAGCGGATGGAGCGAACCGCGGGGAAACGGCACTCCGGAAAGCGTGTAGTCAACGGCACATGCGGACGGTGCTACCGTTCCTTTGCGCGTTGTTTTTTTCTCAAATTCATTTTTCAGAAATTCATGAAGACCGTTAACCCGCTCGCCGAACACTTTCCGCTCGTCGGCCGGAACGTTTTTGAGATGCTTCAGCAGCTCCCGGGCGATTCCTTTTTTACCAAGGTATTTTATCCGGAACTGACCGGCGGAGCTTTCATCAACGATCGCTGCAAGTTCGGCCTGGGCTTCGGCGCGCACCCGTTCTATTTCGTCAAGCGTAATGGTTGTGCTGCCGCGCGCTGCGGTCATGGACGTGTCCTATGACTTGACCAGTTCGATCAATTTGTTAATCGCGGCGGGTTCATGCATGGCAAGATGGGCCAGGGCCTTGCGATCAAGAGCGACGTTTTTCTTTTTAAGCCCGCTCATAAAACGGCTGTACGTCAGACCATGCGCCCGTGCCGCGGCGTTGATACGGATGATCCAGAGCGCTCTGAAAGAGCGCTTGCGCGCCCGGCGGTCGCGGTACGCATACACACCGCCCCGGTAGAAAGCGTCCTTAGCAATGGCAAAGCTGCTTTTACGCTTGCCAAACTGTCCGGCGGTTTTTTTCAGCAATTTTTTCCTTCGCGCCCGTGAGGCGACGCGGCTTTTTGCTCGTGGCATACACCTGCTCCTTTAGGAAGATAATAATTGTGCGAACGTTTTACGCTTCCAGCATGGAACGTACCTTTTTTTCGAATCCCTTGAAAACAAGGGTGCTTTTACGCAGGTTGCGTTTGCGTTTACGGTCCTTTTTATTGAGGATATGGCTTTTATACGCCTTCGCTCGTTTGACGCGTCCTTTTGCGGTTATGGTAAAGCGTTTTCGCGCTGAACGGTGACTTTTTTTCTTGGGCATTTTGTTACACTCCCTTGCTTTTTAAGCATAGAAAAAAAAGGTTTACTATGGTGCCGGAGCAGCGCCCGACGATTCGGTTATGGTCGCACGCTGTTCCGTTTTTTTGCGCTCCAGCGCTTCTTTGCGCTGGAATTCCTTGACTTTAAGCTTGTCCGGTACGAAAATGGCGATCAGATTCCGTCCCTCCATTTTCGGGGGGATTTCAACAGAGGAAAGGGCACTGACCACGGTGGTCGCTTTTCCAAGCATCTGCCTGCCGAAATCGATATGGGTGATTTCGCGGCCCCTGAAGACCACGGTGATCTTAACGCGGTCGCCTTTGATAAGAAACTTGCGCGCATGGTCCATCTTGAAATTGAAATCATGATCCTCGGTCTGTGGATGCAGCTTGATCTCCTTGAGATGCATGACGTGCTGTTTTTTCTTGGCTTCTTTTGCTTTTTTGGATTTTTCATATTTGAATTTGCCGTAATCCATGATTCTACATACCGGCGGATCGGCGTTCGGGGCCACTTCCACGAGGTCAAGGTTGGCGTTTATCGCCTGAGAAAGCGCATCTGCAATGGATAGAATACCGAGCGGTTCGCCCTTGGCGTTGATGACACGCACGCGCGAAACCCTGATTTCATTGTTTATCCTGGCTTCGTTCTCCCTTTTCTGCGGCGATCGAAAACGGTTAATAGGAACCTCCTTATGAAGAAGTGGGCCGTGACACCGGCGCCGGCGGTATGCCGAGAGCGGTAATCTGCGCCGTGAAGTCGTCGATGGGGGTGACCCCCTGATCACCCTTTCCGTGCTTCCGGACCGCCACGGTCCGGGTCATCTGCTCTTTTTCACCGACAACCGCCATAAACGGTATTTTGTTGACTTCCGCGTCACGGATTTTATAGCCGATTTTTTCATTCCGCTCGTCAATTCCTGCCCGCACCCCGGCACGGTGCAGGTGCTGCTGCACGGACCGTGCATAGTCAAGGAATTTATCCGAGATCGGAAGCACCCGGACCTGGACCGGAGCGAGCCAGCAGGGGAGCGCACCGGCATAATGCTCAATAAGCACGCCCATGAACCGTTCAAGCGATCCCAGGAGGGCCCGGTGGATCATATAGGGCCGCTGTTTTTCGTTGTCCGGACCGGTATAGACCATGTCAAACCGCTCGGGTTCGTTAAAATCGAATTGAATGGTGGAACACTGCCACTCCCGGTACAGGGCGTCTTTTATCTTGATATCGATCTTTGGACCGTAGAATGCGCCGCCACCTTCATCGATCTCGCATTCGAGTCCTTCCATGCTGACCGCATCCTCGAGTGCAACGGTTGCGTCACGCCAGGAGGCCTCGTCGCCGACCGCCTTTTCCTTGGGCCGTGTCGCCAGGTAGACTTTGAACGTCTCAAATCCGAACGCGTTAAGCATGCGGATACAAAACCGCAGGACGTTCCGGATTTCCCCCGGCATCTGATCGGGCCGGCAGATGAGGTGTGCGTCGTCCTGAGTAAATCCGCGTACCCGAAGCAAGCCGTGGAGGACGCCGCTTTTTTCGTAACGGTAAACGGTGCCGAGTTCGGCCCAGCGAAACGGCAGCTCGCGATAGGATCGCACCGCATTTTTATACATCATGATATGAAACGGGCAATTCATGGGTTTGATGAAATATTCCTGCTCATCAATTTCCATCGGTGAGTACATGTATTCCCGATAGAAACCGAGGTGGCCGCTGGTCTCCCATAGTTGCGCGCGGCCGAGGTGAGGAGAATACACTATTTCGTACCCGTTTTTAAAATGCTCGCTCCGCCAGAAATCTTCTATGATCGTGCGCAGCCTCCCGCCCCTGGGGTGCCAGAGGACTAGGCCGGGCCCCACGGCCTCATTGACCGAAAAAAGGTCCAATTCCTTTCCGAGCTTTCGGTGGTCGCGTTTCTGCGCTTCTTCAATACGCGCACTATACTCCTTGAGCAGCGATTCCTTTGGAAATGAGATGCCGTATATGCGCTGCAGCATTTTTTTCTTTTCAGTGCCGCGCCAGTACGCCCCGGCGGTTGAGATGATCTTGAACGCCTTGATGTATCCAGTGTGCGGCAGGTGCGGCCCTTTGCACAGATCAAGCCACTCTCCATGCCGGTATATGCTCGGCGTGCCTTTTATTTCCTGAAGCAACTCGAGTTTATACGGCTCGTTTTTGGCGGCAAAATAGCGCCGAAGTTCATCATGAGACGATTCGCGCCGTTCAAAGGGTATTTTTTGCTTTGCAATAGCCTGCGCATGTTTTTCAATGGCAGCAAGGTCTTCGGGAGAAAAAGGGGTGGGAGAATCAAAATCGTAGTAAAAGCCGTTTTCTATGGACGGACCGATGGCGATTTTTGCCTCCGGGAACAGTTCCTGGACCGCCTGGGCCATGACATGCGACGAGGAATGCCAGAAAATCGATTTCCCCGCGCTGGACTCAAACGTGAGAAGAGCAATTTCATCCCCGTCATTCAATGGGGTAACGAGGTCCCGTGGTTCTCCATTGATTGCAACGGCAATGGCTTCTTCCGCAAGCCGCGGACTTATTGCCTTGGCCGCATCATAGGCGTTACTGCCGTGGGGAAGCTCCAGTGTTTTGCCGTCAGGTAAAATAATTCTCATATACGTTTTGTCGTGTCCCAAACGCGCCGCTATTGTCGGAACACGTTTCCGTGCAAACACCCCCTTCTTTCTCCATCGTGAGAAGGATGGAATAAATGTGGGAGCGAAAATGGGTGATACAGGATTTGAACCTGTGACCCCTACCATGTCAAGGTAGTACTCTAACCAACTGAGCTAATCACCCGGAGAAAAACACATGGCGAATTTGAATGAAAATAAAAAAAAACAGATATATAAGTCAATGTCGTGCATAAAAAAGCCCCGCACACGGCAGGGCCTTTTTTTCGCACAGTGAATTCGCCCGTGTTATCCTTGGAAGCCTATAATCGATACGGTCCGGATGTCCTTGATTTTGGACTCGGGCGGATAATCGATATAGACCACCGCACGGTAAACACCCGGGGCGACCCGCATGCCTTTCTGGTTAATGCCGTTCCAGAAGAGGTTGATACCAGCTCCCGGTTGACGATCCTCAGGCCTCAGCAGGCTGAGCACATCTTCCTTTTTGAGCCACGCAACGGAGTTGCCGGCGACATCATAGACCTTGACGGTAAGGTCAACTTTTCCTGTCGGCGGAATCTTGATTCCTTTGATGGAAATAATGGTTCCGTTCGGTCCGACAATATCCCTTATCCGGCTCGTGTCGTTCGGGCGGATCACTTCAATACCGATATTCGTTCCGCCGATCGTGATTTTCGTCGCAATCGCAGGATTGGGAATGGTCCTGATGATGGTAATGGTTTCCACTTCGACCTGGACTTTTCTGTTATTCGCTTTGGGAAAATTCCCCCGCGTATCCCGCAAAAGCAAACTCGAGGCATTGACGTTCATCCAGTTTCGAGAGGTAAGATCTTGATTATTACTCATGCTGAAATAGAGAATGCTGTCATTTACTATTCTGGTAAAGCCGGAAATGCCTTGTATCAGCTGGTCCTCAGACACATCGGTATTGCCCACCCATACTCGGAATGTTGCGGAAGGGTTGTTGCTGATAGGAAACAGGCCGCCTGAAGGGTTTTTGATCTTTTCGCTGAACATCACTCGTACCGTGTCCTTGGTCCGATCGTTGGCGTCCACTACCAGCTTGATTATCCGGTATATGACGGGCGCGCAGCCGTCCTTGCAGGTTATCGTCATATTGGTAACACGGTTGATAAGATTGGTTGTGACGGTCGGGGTCCAGGAGGTCTGGAGCGGCGATGTCTGGAGGGCGGCTCCCGTTGGTTCGGCTATGGCAAGGTTGTAAATACGATTATTGCCACCCTGCACCGGTGCGACGCTTGTTACCGTAAGGGTGGTTGAGCCGAACCGCACAACAAAATTGCCCGTCGCGCCAGAGGGAATGCTGGCTTCACGGTCCAGATGGAGTTCAATGCGGTCGATGAATCCGTTGCCGTCATCGTCGCGCGTAATGGCGCTGTCCATGATGGCGTCCGGAATGATTCGTATCGGGACCGTTATGCGGATCGTATCGAGCGGCAGTTTCGGCGCTTCATTGTTTCTGAACACGGCGACAAGCGTATCGCTGGCAGCGTGCTCCAGCACCTGGTTCATTGGATTTGCGCTGGCGGCAACCGCCCGGTTGACCCTGCCGGTAAAGAAGTTCCCGGTGCCCCTCGCACATTTTATTACTTCCCGGTCTCTGACCGATGAGTTGGTGTTCAGGAGCTCTATGCTGATGTCGGTGTAGTTGTAAAGGGCGGTCATCGGATCAAATTCGAACCGCAGCACGATGGACGTATGCGTTTCATTGATCGTGGTGAGGTCGGCCCCGTTGGTGTCCTGGACCGCAATGTCACGGTCCCAGAGCCATACTTGGTACGGAGATCGCCAGTTTCCCAGTCCCGCCTGCCGCTGGACTTCGAAGCTGATATCATGAATCGTGTCGCCTGCGGGCCGTGGATACCGGATCAGGTAGTTGAATGGCGTTATATCGCCGATGAGCGGGAACACGCTGGGGAAGGTGAAAGATCTGCTGGTAGAATCCCAATTCGGGATGGTTTGGGAGCTGACGGTGATTGCCTTTGGATAGGAAGGGCGGGGGATTCCAATTGACGCATAAATGCTGTCCCTAACAAATGACATGAGCGCGTCAAAGTTGGTAACCTGAAAAGGCCATATGTTGCTTTTGGGATTTGTTAGAGAAAAATTATTTGTGCGAATATTGTTTGTCATCGTCACCAGGTTGGCGGGGGTGGTACCGGTGCTGGTAAAAAAGAGCGTGAAGGTCGTGGGGCAGCTATCCCCCCGGGTATAAGCGTCGCCACCGGCAGTGTGCTCGCCGTCGGATAAAAATATTATATATTTGCTCGCATTTTGCCGCGCGGACGCCTTAAGCAGCTGTTTTGCCGCCTCAAAAGCGAGCGTGATATTGGTTCCCTCCTGCGGCCAGGTTGAAGGTCGGTTTAAAAGCTCCTTATACGGCAGCCCATTTGGGGAGAGCGTATCCGCCACTTGGAGATAGGCCCTGAGAAGATCGAGACCGTAAACGCTTCCATACAACTGATTCAGTATTTTAAGCGACATGAAACCGTCGTTTCGGGCAGTGCCTTGATACTGGCCGAAAATATCCGGATGGTCGTTGTAAAGAAAATGAAGTCCGTTTTTGAAAACAACGTATCCGATTTCGGCGGTCGGAAATTTAAGAAAGATGGTATCCATCAACGCTGAGGTTACCTGGAACCGGTATCCATGCGGGTCGTTTATTCCGGCTTGATAGGACATGCTGGTCGAGTGGTCGATAACAAAGCATATTGCCGGCGTGTCGACGATGGAGTCAGTGTAGATAGTGTTGCTTACGTACACTTGTTCCGCCATGGCAACCATGGAGTCGCTGACCGTTATGGTGGTAGAAAGAGATTCCGGTGTTGCACGGTTGCTGAATTTTCCCACCATGCGGGCGGAAAGGGAACTCATAACGAACGATAACAGCAGGACCATCGTAACTGCAGCCCATGTGCCTTGTTTTAAGCCGGTTCTTGCTGGATTAAACATATTTCCGCCCCTTTCGCGAAAAAAGGAAATGATATGGTTTTCTTTGTTATGCTTCCGGAATATAAAAAATGGCAATAATCGATGAATAGAACGATTAAATACACGGTTACTTTATGAGTTGCGATAAAATACACACACCCGGGACGACCATTTAAGTTCAAAAATAATATAAATATTTTATTCGGGCTTTGCATAATTTATTTGGTCCTGCTTATAGTATAATAAATCGGCCTTCCCGATTAACGGGAAGGCCAAAATAAGTGTAAACAATTGTTTACGTCTGTTTTTCCGCTTACGATCCAGCTGCGAGCTGCTTGAGCATCTTGAACCGCTCCGTCACGACCTTTTGCGCATGATCAACAAGCTGTTTGGAGACCTCGGGATGTGCCCTTTGAAGCATGCGGTAACGGTTCTCCTGATAGACATAGTCGGAAAGCGGAATTGTCGGGTCCTTTGAATCGAGCTGCAACGGATTTTTCCCTTGTGCAGCCAGGTCCGGATTATAGCGGTACAACGGCCAGTGACCGGATTCAACGGCCCGTTTCTGCGTTTCATTGCCTTCTACCATATCAATACCGTGGTTGATACAGTGGGCATAGGCAAGGATAAGGGATGGGCCGTTATAGTTTTCCGCTTCAATAAAAGCCCTTACCGCCTGCTGTTGGTTTGCACCCATGGCCACTTTCGCCACATAAATGTAGCCATAGGTCATGGCCATCATGCCCATGTCTTTTTTGACCGTCGGTTTTCCGCCGGCCGCGAATTTCGCGACCGCACCCATGGGCGTGGATTTGGACGACTGCCCTCCGGTGTTGGAGTACACTTCGGTGTCAAGCACCAGGATATTGAGGTTTCTGCCCGCAGCGAGGACATGGTCAAGGCCGCCGTATCCGATGTCGTAGGCCCAGCCGTCTCCGCCAAAAGCCCACACCGATTTCTTGACCAGGTAATCAAGTAACTGTGCAAGCTCTTTGCACAGGACCGACGATGACGCGTTGAGCTCCTCTCTGGCTTTATCCACACGGCTGCGTTGCCGTTCGATTGTTTCCTGAGTCGACTGGTCAGCATTGACGATTTCGCCAAGAAGCGTTTTAAGCCCGGCGCTGCATGAGCCGTCTGCCGCGATGCGGGCCGCCAGCTCTTGCGCATACGCGTTGAACTTATCGACCGCAAGGCGGAGACCGAACGCCACTTCAGCGGTATCCTCGAAGAGCGAATTGTTCCATGCAGGACCGCGGCCGTCGCTGCGGGTGCAATACGGAGTGGTTGGCAGGTTGCCGCCGTAGATTGATGAGCAGCCGGTCGCGTTGGCGATGAGCGCGCGGTCGCCGAAGAGCTGGGAAACCAGTTTGACGTACGGTGTTTCGCCGCAGCCTGCGCACGCGCCGCTGAACTCAAAGAGGGGCTGGACGAACTGGCTGCCTTTGACCGAAGTGAGGTTGCAGCATTTCGGATCGGTGTTGGGCAGGGTGAGAAAAAACGCCCAGTTTTGTGCCTCCTGCTCACGCAGCGGGGTCTGCGGTTGCATGATGATCGCATCGCCCTTGCCCCGTGTCGGACAGTACCGCACGCACACGCCGCAGCCGGTGCAGTCTTCAGGCGCCACCTGCAAGGTGTATTTGAGACCGGCAAGCTCTTTTCCCTTGGCATCGGCCGATTTGAAGGCCGGCGGTGCGTTGCCGAGATACGAGGGGTCGTATGCTTTGGGGCGGATGCAACCGTGTGGACACAAGAGCGAACAGCGGTGGCACTGGATACAGGTCGCCGGGTTCCATACCGGAATGTTGACTGCGATGTTCCGCTTTTCATACCGCGTGGTGGCGGTCGGCCACGTCCCGTCAACAGGTATGCGAGATACCGGGAGCAGCTCGCCTTCCTGTTTTATTATCGCGGCGGTTACCGTCTGCACGAACTCCGGGGCGTCATCCGGCACCACGGTTATGGGCTTGACCGGATTGGTCGGTCCGGCCGGAACCGTCACCTCCTGTATACCGGCGATGCCTTTTTCGATGCACGCGATGTTTTTGTTGACAATGGCGTCGCCTTTTTTTCCGTAGGTTTTCTTAATGGCGTATTTGATGGAATCGATGGCAAGGTTGTCGTCAATAACGCCTGAGATCTTGAAAAAGGCGGTCTGCATAATGGTGTTGATGCGCGGTCCCAGGCCGATGCCCTGCGCAATACCGATGGCGTCGATGACGAAAAAATTGAGCTTTTTTTCGATAATCTGCTTCTGCACAAAACCGGGCAGTTTTTCCCATACGGTTTCGGCGCTGAATTCGGACGTCAACAGGAAATAGCCGCCTTCTTGCAGGTTGTCAAGCATGTTGTATTTTTCGAGAAACGAAAAATTGTGGCAGGCGATGAAATTCGCCTTGCTGATCAGGTAGGGCCTGCGGATCGGGTTTTTTCCGAACCTGAGATGCGATACCGTTATTGACCCCGCTTTTCGTGAATCATACACGAAATATCCCTGCGCAAAGTTTTCCGTTTCGTCGGCGATGATTTTCATGCTGTTTTTATTGGCGCTGACCGTGCCGTCGGAGCCGAGTCCGTAAAACAGCGCGCGGAACACATCGTCCTTTTCGATCGTAAATGACCGGTCGAACGGGAGCGATGTGCCGGTCACATCATCGTTAATACCGGCCACGAAATGGTTTTTCGGTTTTGATGAGCCCAGGTTGTCGAATACGGCCTTGACCATGGCAGGGGTGAATTCGAACGACCCGAGGCCGTACCGTCCGCCGATAATGACCGGGTTCCTGCTGAAGGGGGCGTTTCCGTTCGCCAGGGCTTCATCGATCGCGACCCGTATGTCTTCATACAATGGCTCTCCGATGGAACCGGGTTCCTTGGTCCGGTCGAGCACCGCGATGTTCTTTATGGTCTTCGGCAGTGCGGCAATCATCGCTGCTGCATCGAACGGCCGATAGAGCCGGACCTTGAGCAGGCCGACCTTTGCGCCCTGGGCAGTAAGATAATCAACTGTTTCGTGAACCGTGTCGCACCCGGAACCCATGGCGACAATCACGCTGGTCGCGTCAGGGGCGCCGACGTAATCAAAAAGATGGTACTGGCGGCCCGTGATGGCGGCAAAGGCGTCCATGCGTTTCTGAACGATACCGGGACATTGCAGATACCAGGCGTTCACGGTTTCACGTCCTTGAAAATAGACGTCAGGATTCTGCGCCGTCCCCTTGAGGGTGGGACGGTCCGGGGTCATGGCGCGGCTGCGGTGGGCATTAACGAACGACTGGTCGATCATCGCACGCATGTCATCAAAAGAGAGCTCTTCGATTTTCTGTAATTCGTGCGACGTGCGGAATCCGTCAAAAAAATGGATAAATGGAATACGGGACTCCAGCGTGGCGCTGTGTGCAATAAGCGCCAGGTCCATGACTTCCTGAACATTGGTTGATGATAGCAGGGCAAATCCGGTCTGCCTGACCGCCATGACGTCGCTGTGGTCGCCGAAGATCGAAAGCGCCTGGCAGGCCAGCGAGCGGGCTGAAACATGGAACACCGTGGGGGTAAGCTCACCCGCAATTTTATACATGCTCGGAATCATGAGCAGCAGCCCCTGGGAAGCGGTAAAGGTCGTCGTCAGCGCGCCGCCGCATAAGGATCCATGGAGCGCGCCAACAGCGCCTCCTTCTGATTGCAATTCTGACACGACCGGCACGGTTCCCCAGATGTTTTTCTGGCCCGCGGCGGTTTTTTCATCACATATTTCGCCCATCGGTGACGATGGCGTAATCGGGTAGATGGCAATAACGTCGTTAACAGCATGGGCGACATGGGCGACCGCCGAGTTGCCGTCATGTGGTACTCTGGGACGTGACATACGTTAGCTCCTGGATCTTAGTACAAAACAGGCACGATGGCTTGAGAAAAGATTTTTAAAATACATTTTTCCAATGCTGGTTTTCAATGCATGCGATGCCATTATGCTGGAGCACGCTGATGCTTATGCGTTTCCTGTTGCGTCTGAGAAGCGTACAAACGAATCGTCGACACCGGGCGTGATCCTCGAAAGGCGCTGGCGCCTCTTCGCGGACAAGTCGGGCAATAAGCGCTGTCATGCATCATGCGGACGGCTTCCCGCCGGGCGCTTGACATGCTTCACGATAAAGTAAACGAGGCCGCATGCCAGCAGGATCAGCACGATGATATCGACGATCCTGCTGTATGCCATGACCGTTTCCCAGTTTTTCCTGAGGTGAAAACCGCACGCGGTGAGGAAGGCGTTCCAGAGCCCGGCGCCGATGACCGTGTACAGGGAAAATTTGATAATATTCATCCTTCCGGTCCCGGCAGGGATCGAGACAAGGTGACGGACGACCGGAATGAACCTGCAGATAAGAATCGTGATGTCGCCCCGTTTTTGAAAAAACCTTTCCGTTGCAGCAAGATCGTCATGGTTCAGGAGAAAAAACCTGCCGAATCGGGCAATGAATGGTTTGCCTCCGTAAAGGCCGATCCAGTAGGAGAGGAGCGAACCCGCAATGCTTCCGCCGGTGCTGAATACGATCACCATGGTAAAAGTGAATCGGCCTTCGGCAATGAGGAACCCGGCGAACGGCATGACCGCCTCGCTGGGAACCGGAAACACCATGCTTTCCATGGTCATAAGCACGAATACGCTTGCATACCCGGTCGTATCGATAAATGCCGTAATATATCCGGCAAGGAATTCCGTTACACCCATGGGTGGTTGCTCTCCTCATTCCAGCCGTGCTTGCCGATAAGCGGGACAAACACAACGCCGCATTCGGTCTGTTTTTCTATGCCCTTCTCATTATTAATGTAAATGCTGAGTTCCTGGTGAAACCGGTCGCCGACCGGGATGATCATACGACCATGCAAGGCAAGCTGGTCAAGAAGCACGTCCGGAACCACCGGAGCGGCGGCAGTGACCAGAATACGGTCGAAAGGGGCGTGCTGCACCCATCCGGTGGTACCGTCGCCTTGCTTGAACGCGATGTTCTGATACCCCATATCGCGGAGCCGTTTCCGTGAAACATCGGCAAGTTCGCGCTGTCGCTCGATGGTATAAACGCGGCGTGAGAACTGGGCCAGGATTGCTGTCTGGAACCCTGATCCGGTGCCGATTTCAAGAATTTTATCGTCCCGCCCGAGGGACAGACGTTCAGTCATGAGCGCGACCACATAGGGTTGCGAGATGGTCTGGCCATATCCGATGGGGAGGGCGTTATCGTCATACGCCTGGGCGTACATTGCGCCGTCGACGAAAAGATGGCGGGGTACTCTGCGAAATGCATCGAGGACCCGCTGGTCGGAAATGCCCTTTGCGACAAGTGTTTTAATGAGCCGCTCGCCGGCGATCTGTGGATTGAGATGGTTCATGTTGTCAAAAAAAGCGATGTGCTTCTACGGGGAATCCCTCCGTGTTTCCTTGAGAAGCCTCCATACGCCAACCATCGCTCTCATCCAACGAAGCGTGTCGGCGAGATGCGCGATGTGGCTTCCGGACCTGAAATATAATGTCTGCACCTCAATGAAGCGGACGGGAAAACCGGCGCGAACCGCCTTAATAATGACCTCGGATTCCATTTCAAATTTGGGACAGGTGGTCGTTATGGTTTTAAGCAGTTCGGCCGTATACAGACGGTACCCGCACTGGCTGTCGGGTATCGGTGTGCCGCATAAGCGAGAGAGTATCCAGGAGGTAAGGGTATTCGAAACAATACGGGCCAGGGGCATGGCGCCTGGTGAAAAATTCCGTTTGCCTATGTACAGTCCGGCATCCTGATCTTCGTGAAAAAATGCGACAAAGCGTGGCAGGTCCGAAGCAGCGTGTTGCCCGTCAGCATCCAGGGTAATGATCGCCCGGGCCCCGCGTTCAAGGAGGTATAAAAATCCTGTTCGCAGGGCTGCGCCCTTCCCCTTATTTTCAGGATGCCGCAGGCAAACAATAGTGGATTGCCTGCATAGCGCGGTCGTCGCATCTTTTGATCCGTCATCAACGACGACAAGGTTTGCTGAAGGTACCGTGTCCAATACCTCAGGCAGAAGAATGGAGAGACTGGCGGCTGCTTCATATGCAGGAATAAGGACATGGATATCGCCGGGCCATACGGTCGTCATAATGAGGCAAGGGCCTTCTGGATGCGATTGACAAGATGCTCCCCGGGATGTGGTTCTTTTGTACTGAGTTGCGGGTATACCGGTTCCCCGATTTTTATCGTAATAGGCGTGAACGGCATCGGGATGCTGAACCGGTCCCATGAACGTAACCGCCACGCCATCCGGGCAACAGCTGCGACCGGAATCACGGGCGCGCCGGCAATAAGCGCGAGGTGGGCGATTCCTGGTTTGGCCTGTTCGCGAGGTCCGTGAGGACCGTCCGGCGTCATGACGATGTTCGCTCCGTTGCGGAGCTCTCGCGCGCAGGCGCGAAGGGCGAGCATTCCTCCGTGGCTTGATGACCCGTGGATGACGGCATGCCCCCAGCGTTGAGCAACCGCCGCCGCCCGTTTGCCATCGGTGCTTTCGGATACAACGGCACTTTTGCCGGTATTACGGAAGTAAAATGCAAGCGGCAGAAGGTGCGCGTGCCAGAATACATACAGACGCCCCTGGTTCTTATCATTAAAAGGATCGAGCCTTTGAGGATCCGAAAGGGAAATTTGCCAGGTGCGGCCAAGCATCTCACCGGCAATAAAAATCGTCCTGCTGACTTTGTCTAGTGGAATTTTTTTGGCCATACGGTTTCCCATGTCAGAAAAAAAAATATATCGGGCGCGGAAATAATACGGTTTACTTGACTTTTATCCTTGGAATTGCGATTTTATCGTATGCACAAATACTTGTCTATAATCGTAAGGATTATCTGAAGAAGGTGATGACACTGGATCAGGTAGGTTATTTACACCATTATGGGAGGTTGCAATGAAAAAATATCTGGCAGCCGTAATCGCAGTAGCGTTTATGTTTCTGGGATGCTCGCTCAACACTGAACGGTGCCTGCAGAAGGAAGGCTTTAAAAATTGTGAGGATTTCAAAGAAGCCATGGCAAAAGCCCAAGGCAACGATGAAGTTTATCGTTTCCATTCAATTGCCAAGAAATGCGGCTGCGGAGCGGAGAATCTAGAATAACCACATACCACATACCCTGTTCACGGTAGCAGCACGAGTGTTGCCGTCGCCGCCGGTTGGAAGTATATAAGGGCCCGGACTTTTGTCCGGGCCCCAGAGGTAATGGTCGGGGCGACTGGATTTGAACCAGCGACCACTTGAACCCCATTCAAGTGCGCTACCATGCTGCGCTACGCCCCGAAAATGAGTATCGAAAATATATCCTTAACACATGAGCGTGCAAGGAAGTCCATGATTTCCTGCGGATTTATTCAATCGTTTTTTTCACGATATTTGTCTTTGGAGGCGGACGCGTTTCTGCGATCGCGTTCCTGCTTGCTCAGGCGGCAGCCGCAATAGTCCTGGCGATAGAGACCAAGCTCGCGGCTGAGAATGACGCTGTTGCGAAAACCGTCCTTTTTTTTAAAATCGAAGGGCTCATACGCAACCTCGTTCTCCTGTGCGGCGATGGTGCCGCACTCATGCAGGAGCGCGGCGTTTTTATGAGGACTGATACTCATGACGGTAGTAAAGAAGGGCCACTTCAGTTCGCGACAGAAACGCGCGGTCAGGCGAAGACGGAGCAAAAAGCAGCGGCGGCACCGTTCACCACCTTCCGGCGTATGGGCAACGCCCCGTATTGCAGCTTCCCATAAATGCGGCTCATAGGCATCAGAAAAGAACGGAACATTGAAGCGGGCGGCGACCCGCTTCGCCTCTTCGGCACGGAGAGCGTATTCCTTCGCAGGGGCAATGTTCGGATTGCAGAAGAAGCAGAACAGTTTATAGCGATCGCTAAGCGTATGCACCACCCATGCTTCATCGGGAGCGCAACATATATGCAGGAGCAGTTTCGGTTTTTGGACCGCCATAGTGATAATTTACTTTTACCGGAGATGCTCAGGCAAAATAGCCGCATTGCGCGGTGCGGAAAGAACAAGGTATTTTGCAGGGGTCTGGCGCAATAGTTTTTTCATGCATATGAAAGAAGATGCTTTCCGGTACGTGAAAATCATGGATGCTTCAGTAGTACGTCTCACAACAGGGCTGTATCTGGGCATGGTGCTGTTGTTGACAGGGAACGGACTTACACGCACCGTCTCAAGCGATGTCCCTCTTCATCATCCGGTATACCAGTATATGGGCATGCTGCCTCTTCCGCCGCGTATCGGAACCATAACTCTTTCGGGGAGGCCATTTACCGAAGCGCAGATCTGTTCCGTTCTGGTATATGCCGAGGAAACCGAGCGGTGCTCCGACACCGCGCTCAACCGGTTCTTCCTCCGGCAATTCAGCGCAGGTGAAGGTGGAGAAGCCCGGATAAAAACGCCGCTGTCGCTTTTTCTAAATGATCACAACACGCGAGCGTATCCGTACGTTTACACCTCCTCGCAGGTCCGGGACAGCAATTTTACCCGCGCGGGATTTTCCGCTGCCAGGGTCGATTCAATTTCTACGGAGACAGAAACCTACAACATCACACGGATTGGCGCGCGCCTGCATGCATCCGTTTATGACGTGCTGTTCTATGTCGACGCAGCTATCATCACTGAATACAGCTCTCTGACGGTATGGGAAAAGGCCATGGACCCCCGTCAAGGCGTTTTCCAGACACCCATTCTTACCGATAACGGCGCACCGGGCCATTTTATGGGATACGACGCGTTCCGTGCCTATGTCAAAGCGCCACTGCCGTGGTTTGATCTCAAGATGGGAAACGACCGCGTGGCGTGGGGATACGCAGATACCTCGGGGCTTCTCTTTTCCGGCTCCGGATCGCCGTTTCTTCACCTGAAACTGGACAAAGCGCTCGGGAAATTGAATTACAGTTTTGTATATGGAAGACTCATAGGTGACGCCTACGATGAACGACGGATGGTGTACGCAAAACACATTGCCTATAGTCCGGCGCCATGGCTGTCGCTTGGTTTCTCGGACGCGGTTATTACGGTTGACAGGAATTTTGTTTTAATGTATTGGTTCCCCTTTGTTCCGTTTTATTTTACCGAGCATTATCTGGGGGACCAGGACAACCGGATCATGTCCTTTGACGGCATGGTGCATTTTCGCAAGCGTTTTTCCCTGTATGGAGAGCTGTTTCTTGACGATATTTCAAATCTGTTAGCCGTCGTAACCAATGACTCGTGGGGCGATAAATGGGGGGCGCTTGTTGGATTGAAAGCCCATGATCCGCTTCCGTTTCTGCCTGCGTCAATGATTCGCGCAGAGTTGCTCCAGACGGAACCATGGGTTTACACGACGTCCTCCAGACCGGACCAGGCAGCGCACAATTACCCGGTTCATTTCGGGAGCCCGCTCGGCACATGCCTGGGCCCCCATTCCCGCATGCTGACACTCAATTGCGCTGGCAGGATTTCGACGGCGTTCGAAGCAGAGGCCGGTATCAGGCATTTCTGGAAAGGGCGGGGAGAAGGGTCATCGATGTTTGATGAAAACCCTCTTGTCAAAGATACCGTTGCCGGAACGGTGGTGATAGCAAGGAAGTACGAGACAAAGGAGCACCGTTTCAGGGAATATGATCGGAACCGGACCGTCGTTTCGGCGGCACTGAAGGCGTTTGTGTCCGGTTTCATGCAGGTGGAGCTGTGCGGCGATGTGGCGCTGGAGCGGGAGCCGTCATCTGCACGGCTGTTTCGCGCCGGCATGAACGTGTGGCTCAACTACTGAGAAACGCTACTGGTAGGAGCCGGCGAACCGGTTCTTTTTCCGGAACCAGTACACCAGAAGTGCAAAGCCCGCGAAAACCAGGGTAAAAGCGGTGAGGCCGATCAGCCCCTCGTTTCCCAGAAGAAGATAGACCGGTACGGCGATAAACGGTATAAGCACAACCAGGGAAAACGTCAGCGATTTGTTGATGTACCGGGAAAACAGGGAGCGATGGAAATCAATTGCGTTTTCGCCGCTGTAGTGCAGGAAATCGAGTCCTTCCCGCAGGTTTTTTTTCCGGAATTCCGGGTAGGAGGATATCTGTTCCATTGCCTCGTTCCATCCGGCCAGGTCAATGTATTGTTTGAGGAACTTGAGCGAAAGACGGACGTGTTTTTTTGCAATCAGTATGTCCACCATCATCGGTATCAGGTCATGTTCGCCTGGCCGGAAAACAAAGGCCTTGTGAAGAAAGGAGAAGGCTTTCAGGTATTTCTTTTTTTTACGGTAATAATCTGCAAGAAACCAGAAATCCTCCACGCGTGAAGGGTCCTCCTTCGCGATCGCCTTGAACGCGAACTCCTCCATTTTCTTGAAATTACCGGTTTGCCAGTAATGGTGGTAGACATCACGAAGCGTTTCAATATTATCACTGTCGAGCGACAATGCGGATTCGAACGCTTTTTCCGCGGCTTCGTTGTCTCCTTTCTCGGAAAGTATGATCGCCTGGACTCTGAAGCTTTCCGCATCGAGCGGCGCGATGTCAAGCGCTTTCCCGACCGAGGTCAGCGCCCTATCCAGATCGTCGCTGTTCAGGCATGCGTAAGCAAGATCAACATAGCCAATCGGTGAGTTCGGATACTTGCGTATGGTATCTTCGGCGATTGCGAGCGCTTTCTGCGGCTGGGCATTCTGCGAAAGACAAAAAACAAGCCGGGAAAGATACCGTATGTTTTTTGGCGATCCCGCGAGCGCCTGCTCGTAGAGGGATACTGCCAGTTCCGTTTTCCCGTTTGCTATATACAGGTCACTGAGAAGTTCGCGCACTTCGTCGTACTGGGGATGCATTTCCAAGGCGGTGAGGTAGCAGATCGCGGCGTTGTCATAAAAACCAGTGCGGTCGTACGCGATGCCGGCATTCCGGAAGGTTTCAGGATGGGAGGGACCCTTGTCACGGATCCGTTCAAAATGCTCTATGGCGGCAGAAAGATCGTTGATTTCGCTGTAGTACCAGATCAGCGCGGACACCACCAGTTCGTTTTCGGGATCAAGCTTTTCCGCCTGCTGTAGATAGCACCCCGCCTTCTGTATTTGGTTCTGCATCGTATGGGCATAAAAGAGGCCAAGCAGGCAGTCAACATTGTCTGGATCAAGCGTCAGCGCAGTAAGCAGGCAGGTGATTGCCTCGGCCGGCCTGTTCTGTTCGGCGTAGAGACGGGAATAGAGAAAATGGAACTCCCATTCATCGTTGAACGCATGCGCATAGCGGTCGAGCATGGATTTCGCATCATCGTGAAGGCCGAGTTCGATTAATTCCTGGATTTTTTCAAAAAGATCGGAATGATCGAGCCACTGTTCCATACATTAATAAATATACCCTTGTTCGCATGCAAAAGTGCGGCCATTGAGCAGATAGGTCCTGGGAAGCGAAGGACTCAGACGGCAGAGGGTCTCGTAACCGATCGTTGAGTCAAGAAGAGCGACGGCGTCGGGAGTGATGGTTTCGTCTCCCTGAGTGCCAATGGCGACCGCTTCTTCACCGATGGCAAACGGCGGAGCTGGCCCTGCATCAACCATACAATAATCCATGGTTACCGTGCCGGCGATGCGGTAACGCTTCCCGCGGATAAGGAGGTCGCCGCGGTTTGAAAGCGAGCGAGGAAGTCCCGAACCATAGCCTAGGGCGACGGTTGCTATTGAAGTAGGGCTTCCGGTAACATACGTGCCCCCATAGCTGACCGGAGTGCCGGCCGCGACGTTCCTGATGCTGCAGACTCTGCTTTTAAGAGCGACCACTGGTTTTAGGTCAAGCGGAATCTCGACGTGGGGATCAGGTTTGCATCCGTACAGTGCGATACCCGGTCGTGCCAGGGTGGCGTTTTCCGATGAAAAATTGATGATGCCTCCGCTGTTTGCGTAATGAATATGGCGGGGAATGATGCCAAACCGTTTGAAAATACCCAGCGCGTCGGTAAAAATACGTTTCTGTTCGGCAACCGTAGGCGAGGCGGGATCGTGCGCGTTTGCCAGGTGGGTAAACGCTCCCTCCATGCATAATGCCGGCGTTTCGGCAAGAAGGGATGCCGCGCTTTCTACCTCTTCGGGGAGCACGCCCATACGGTGCATGCGGGTGTCGATATTGCAGTGAAAACGAATGGTGATCCCGGCCTTTTTCCATCGTTGGAGATCATGCAGCGAGTTAAGGGTGCACAGGATGCCGTTGTCGGCGCAGCTCGAAGCATCAGAAAGCCCGACGTTTCCCAAAACGAGTAGTTCGCTCTGGATGTCGGTGTGACGGAGAAACATGGCTTCGGCAAAGGAGGTTACCGCAAACAGCGACACGCCGCCGTGCTGTTCGAGCGTCTGCGCGATGTATCTGCTGCCGCATCCATACGCGCGGTCTTTGACAACAGCAAGTATTCCCGTCGCGGGGGGGAGCCGGGAACGGAGGAGCGCACAGTTATGCAGCAACGCGTCCAACGAAATCTCGAGCCAGGGAGAGTAACTGCTGCCGTTCACGATACGCTCCGCTTACCCGGTGATCTTTTTACCAGCAATATGCCATTGCCCATCAACATTTTTTCGAAAAAAGCAGGAGAAATAGTTTTCGTGACACGCCGCGCCGGTCTGGTCAACGATAAAAAGGAGGGTGTCGCCGTCGCAGTCGATATACAGCTCCCGTACTTTCTGGATGTGTCCCGATGTCTCGCCTTTGAGCCATCGTGTGCGGCGGGAGCGGCTGTAGTATACCATGACGCCCGTGTCGATGGTTTCAATAAGGGTTTCGCGGTTCATCCATGCCGCCATGAGGACCTTTCCGGTTGCGGCGTCCTGCGTCAGCGCCAGAACCAGCCCGTGCTCGTTGAACGTAACCGCATCAAGAAGGTGCATTATGGTCCTTTCAAATATGTAGAAAATGAAGGAAAAGGTGACGGTGCCGCTTCTTTGGAAGGAACGGGGGGCGTTTCCGGACAGCAGACAGACAATGGACTCTTCATCGGCCGGCCTGCTGGCACTTTTTCTCCAGGTCGATGATCACATTTTCAAGCTCGGCATTTTTTTTTACGAGAGAATCGCGTATCTGGTAGCAGCCTCGGATCATGCTTGTCATGGAGTCGAGAAATAGGCGCTGCATATGCCTGTTTTCACTTCTGTCCAGTTTAAGATGTTTGACCTGGGTTGACGCGCGCCTGAATTCATTGTTGAATGATTTGATGACCGTGAGCATGCGTATCCAAGAAAGCGCTTCCCCAAGACGGGGATCCTTGGGATGGAGTGACGCAAAGGATTTGAACTCTTTTAACGCCTCGTTCCAGTCCGCGTTGGGATTTTTGTAATACACATTTATGTAGGCGAGCGCGAAGTGAGCGGTGCGGCCCTCTTCGCTGTTGGGTTTATCAGAACGGATTTTTTCGTATATAGCCTTTGACGAATCGAATTTTCCCGTATGCAGGAGCGAGTCGGCCTCGGAGAGAAGGCGTGTCCGGTACGTTATCATTTTTGTCGACGACGAACACGCAAAGATCAGTGAGGCGAGTATCCCTGCTGCCGAAGCGAGGACTGCATACTGTGCAAAAAAGCGGCGCACGCGCATACGCTCCCTTATTGCGTCGATTTGTCCAGGTTGATCATCTGCTCACCGCTGGACGTATAATCTTCGGTGATGGGTTTTTTTATTTCCCGCAATTTCCTGGTCACCCGGGAGATGCGGTCGGTCTCTTCAAGTATTGTTCGGATACGTTCTTTCATCTCCGGCGGATAGTCGTTCATCGACATTTCAAGAAACTGCGCGTTTCCCGAAATGATCATCAATGGATTGTTGATTTCATGATTAACCGATGCGACCACTTCGCCGATGGCGGCAAGCCGCCGCGATTTTATGATCTCTTCCTGTTTGTTTCGCAGGTCGACCGCCATGTCGAAAAAGGCGGTGGAAAGATCCCCGATTTCGTCATTGGGATACCCGGCGGGATTAATGTTGAAGTCGGCCTTTCCGATCTGCGAAGCCGCTTCCTTGAGACGCCGCAGGGAATTGGTTATCGACCGGGAAAAAATGAAACCGAATATGAGGGAGATAAGCGCGACGCCGCTCAGGATGACGATCGTTACCTGTTTGACATCAAGAACGTCTGCGCCGATGTCCCTGATGCGAACCTCGGTCTGGTTGCTGATGATAGATTCCGCTGAATCCAGGTCGGCGGCGATAAGGTATTCGGCGCCATTGATCGTATCCATCATTTTTTTCCGCACAGAATCCGGTTCCGCAACCGGCACCCGTCCTTCACGCATTTTTACCAGCTGTTCAAACAGCGCGGAGTAAAGGTCGTTGTTCGAGGCGATGGATTGCATGACCTGCTGGAGTTTAATCATGCTGACCTGGTTGCGCGAAAAACGCTCCTTGGGCGCAAGTCGCGAATCGATGGTGATAATAGAGTCGATGGAAAGCACAATGGTATCGATGAGCAGCTGTACGTTCTGGTTGATGCCGCGAAAATTTTGTACCGATTCGCTTCGCCCGATCCGCTGATAACTAATGATACTGGGTCCCTGCACACGGTGGAGCGTCTTGAGCCGCAGTAACTTGTTTTTTACATCGTTTTGCCGCTTTAAAATATCAACAATACCGTTCACGTTGTCCGTTTTTCCGACAATAACAAAGAACAGGGCGTTAAGGACAATAACGCAGAGGAACCCGAGGAAAAATTTTGTTGCAATGTTTAATCGCATTGTTTATTCTCTACCACCGTAACACACAAGCAACGCCCGGTGAAACAAGGGATAATAAAATACATTATAGTATGGATACGTAGGTACTGCTCCAATTAAAAATCATACCCTATGCTACCGTAAAGAACGTCATCGGAACGTATGCCGAGCTGTGCCAGATCATGAATCAGTCTGCCGTAATTGAGCATGACCGGGCCGAAAAGGGTCTGAAACGCGCATCCAAAACCGATGCCGACAGGTGCACTATGCACAAACTCCCTGCCGAACGATTGCCATGAAAAGCGGGACTGTTCCCAGGCATACCCGCAATCGACTCCCGCAGTAAGGAAAATATTTCGTACCAGCGCATAGCGGTAACGGCCGTGGACAAGGGCGATGACGTCTCCGGAAATCGTACGCGGATGGAGCCCGAAGAACGGGACATAGTTTGAAATTTCCATGTCCTGATGGGTCTCTTCGGGAAAGGACCCTCCGATATAGAACCTTTCAACGGCCGGCAGGGGGCTTGATGACCACGCGAACCGGACCTGCGGTGAGAGGGTGTGCCTTTTCCACAAGGTGATTATTTTTTTTGCGCTGCCGTCTGCTTTGAAAAAGGTGGTGGTGCCTCCAATGGTTCTGCTGGTGCCACCGATCGAGATATGGTTTTTTGTGCCTGAGGTGGGGAAGGGGAATTTGTCCATCGTATCCATGGAAAGGCGAAGCAGCGCGTAGGGGAGAAATTGCAGCCCCCATACGTTCTGGAACGCGCTTGTGGCGTCAGCCTGTACTTTGTAGAATTCGAGGTGCACGCCGCTGGCGATTGACATCGAGCGGCCGACCTGAATGCCAAGCAGCGCAAGAACGCCGCTTTTCCGCAACGTCCTTTCAGTATGCCACAACGTTGTATCGGGCAGGCTGGCGGAGGTGTCGACAACAGTAGTATCGGTAAATATCCGTTCGGTGGAAACGTAGGCCTGTATTTTTGCATTGTTGGCGAAATTGGCGTTCAGGAGATGGTTCCCCTGAAATTCAAATGCGTATTTCTCCCTCCGGAGACCGTACTGCAGGTGGAGCTGTGCCAGAACGCCCCGGCCGAAACAGTTTTCATAGGCTGGCTGAATGAATCCTTCGCCCAGGTGAAACTCATCATAGCGGAGCCCCATGCGCACCCGCCAGTATTTTTTCTCATTCACCAGGAGCCGTGCATTCCGGGTGGTGTCGATATCGATATTGACGGTAGTAAAAAGATTTGTCGCATAGAGCGACGTCATTGCTTTCTTGACCATGCCGGGGGTAAAATGCATGCCGGATTTGATCCCGCTTGCCGTGTAGATAAGATCGGGGGAGGTTTTTTTGTTTCCGACAATCGAGACCGTTCTGACAACCGGCGTATCGGTCAGGGTAATATCACCGGAAAGAGCCGGGGAGGCAGCCCCTGCAGTATCGCGATTGATTTGTTTTTCTGCCAGAAGCTTTTTCAGCGTATCCAGCGAAGAACGCATGCTCTGGTAGCCGCAGGTGATCATTTCCCGTAGGTTGCTGAAATCGGTATTGCCGAAGCCGTTCAGTTTGGGCGTTACGAGGAGGTCCGCCCTGTTTTTGTTTAGTTCCTTCTGCCGTTTTACGCTTATTGAAATGACCTGGTCCATGAGGTATACCGGGTTTTCCAGGCTGGAACTGTCCCAAAGGGGAGAAGTGACGTCGATGGCAAGAGTAAAGCGCGCGCCCGCTTCGAGAGCGACGAGTACCGGAATATTCGCGGTCAGGCCGCCGTCAATTAAAAACAAACCGTCTTTTTTCACCGGTGAGAAGGCCAGCGGTACACTGCACGAGGACCGTACCGCTTCGGCAATATTTCCATTACGCAGCACGATGCGGCGACCCGATAAAAGATCGGTGGAAACAATGCGTAGGCGGACCGGCAGGCGGTCAAAGTCCGCTCCGCAGCGGTACTGCGCAGGGACGAGAAGCGGACTCAGAAGCTCAAAGAACGTCTGCCCGTGGGAAATTGAGTGGGGAAGGGCCGGTTCAAGATGATCATTAAACCGGACTTCGAACAGATAGTTGATCGGTTCGTCCTTCTGGCTCACGAAAAGCTTGGATCGCCTGGCGCTGTTGGCGTATACCTCCTCCCAATGGATCGATTCGACTATGCGCTGTATGCTGTCGGCTGAAAACCCTGCGGCTGAAAGGCTTCCGATGACCGCACCCATGCTTGTTCCAACAATCAGATCGGGTTGTATACGGGCTTCTTCAAGCGCCTTGAGGATCCCGATTTGCGATAAGCCGCGTGCCCCGCCGCCGCTGAGGACCAGGGCGAACCCTCCATTTGTCTCAGTATAGGTCGCAGTGGCGAAGCAAGCTGCGACAAAAAAGAGAAATTGCGTGGCCCCGCTTCGGAAACCGCCGCCGTTATTTGTTATGAAGAAAATGGAAAGCAATCGACTACGCACCACATTTCCCCTCTACCATAATCTTTTCAAAAAAACCTGCAGTTTTTAACAAGGAAATCAGCTTTTCATGCGCAACAATGCCATCGTTAATGTCATTTCGTTGCCTCCTTCGTTGTCAGTTGATTTCAAAATACAATTACGGCAAAGAGGAATGATACTCAATTGACCCGACAGCGGACGGCGCCGCCTTGTCTTCGGGCCCGGCTCGTATGGATGAATTGGCGAAAAGAAGGATATGAAAAGGAATAGGAGTTATCAGGAAGCTTATCGCTGGAAACGAGCGGTCAGATAGGCGCCGCCCACCCACGTATCGGTCTCCTCGGTCAGACCGCGTTCACCGTTAAGTGTCAGCCTAAGCGGGCCGAATTCGCGGTGTATCTGGCCGCGAACCACTGAGTAGTGAGCGAGGTGCGTGCTGCGCAGGCCATTGTACATGCCGCTCACTTCCAGGTTAATACTCCATGCGTGAGCAAGGTCGTGTCGTACCATGACGCCGTAAGGAATTTCGTCGGCCTGCGCAGAACCGTGCCGGAATTCAACCGGACTGCCGAGCGGGGCAAGGCCGAGCCGGGCATGGATCGAGGTGCCTCCCCGAACAGTTTTGGATGCGGTACAGAGAAGGAGATAGTCTGCAACGCCGGTGCCAGCGCCTGCAAGACCATTGCTCTCATCGTAATTGTGGTCATTGTCCCAGATGGTATACGGTTTCGCGCTCGAGAATTTGACTCCGGCCGTAAACGCAAACGCAGGGACAAAGGTTTTTTCTGACAGTATCCTGATTTTCGTTTTAAAGCGTGGTGACTTGCCACCGGTATTATCAAGGTCAACATACGGGAATTCAACGAACAGGTCGGTGATTTCAGCCTGGATCGCGATGGAGGAGCAGGGATACCACTGGACATAGAGCGGCACCATCAGAATGGTCCGTTCCTGCCATGCCGGATTGCGTACCCGCGGCATCATGGGCGTGTGGAACGCCAGAAAACCGGTTTGGATCACCCAGAGCCCGCTGTTTTCAAACCAGGCATTGTCCATCCGGGAATACATGTATCCCAGCTGGTGGCCGAAATTGAAATCAGAGCGAGTGATGGTGTTGGTGGAATCCTGGCTTACAAGATGCCAGGGTATGCCAAACACGGCCATGCAGATGCATGCCGCGAACCTGAACAGGAAAGGAGCGCTACCTCTCGGTTTTTTGTTCATTTTTTCAATGCACTATCGATCGATTATCCGTTTTTGCATTATGTATATTGCCCGCAGATTGAATAACGGCGGCATGCACTTAAAGAAAATATTCTGTGATGCGGTCTGACGTCCAGGGTCTGGCATTACGAACAACAATCCTTGCAGCGGTCATCTGTTCCTGCATCGACGTTTGCGCGTTTGATATGATTGATATTCCGATGCTGCCGGCAGATGAAACAGAAGCGCTCCAGGCGCTTGCCGATGGTTCGCTGGACAGTGCGCTTTGGAACACCATAGCGCCTTTTTACACCTCGCCGATCTGTGTCCCCCGGGGTGAATTGGCTCTGCTGCGTGACGTGTTCCATGACCTTCCGGACGATCTTCCGGTCTCAGCCGCTGCGCTCAAACGCTATGAACCGTGGAATGCTGAGCAGCAGGAACGGTTCTTTGGCGCCTTTCCCGAACTCGTGCCGTTCTTGCCTGTCCTCTCATTTGAGTCCGCTTCGGCGGGTAGTGCTCCGGCACATGCCGGATTCCATTTTTCGCGTGCGGGAAATGCTGATACCATGCGTCAATACCTGTCGTTTTCCCTGGGACGCCATCAGCACATGCGCGCCAAAGGCAGGATTGATGCTACGGATGCGTATGGCCGCTGGTACCGGCGCACGGTATCGGTTCCATTGCCCGCGTCTTGGGAATGCACGGCAGGCAATTACACCGTTGCGCCTCGTCACCGGCTTCTGTTCGGATTTTTTCCTGAACGTTCCGGGCCGGACACCTCCCTGCTTGAAAACTGGACCTATGCCGCAAGCCGGACATGGAACGGTGTGCTGGTGCGACGGAACAGTGCCCCATCGCGGACAAACGGTTCCGGATGGGACGGCGAAGTGGCGGTTCATCATAGCGAGACAGAACAGATCGGGCTCGTCGAAGGCTCGTTCAGCACATCAGGGTGTGTTGCCTGGCATACGGGGGCCTCCTATCTGCGCACCGGCGATACGGAGGATTCAGCCGCCCTGTATTACCTGCACGGAGGATTGTCCTGGCACGCGGCGCACCGCTGGAGCGGTATCGTCTACGCTGGATGCGATGCGCAGAATCCCGGCGCTGTCCCTTGGTTGTGCGAAGTGGCAAACAGGTCGGAAAGGAACCGTTTCAAAATGGCCGTATCGTTTCTTCCGCGGGGAGCGCGTACGCCGCGCAGTGCATTGGCACGGCGTTTGTGGCAGCGTTCCCTGGACGGCGAAGCGCACGCCGGTAAGCGGTTTCTTAATGCTGATTTCCTGTTCGGTCATCGCTATTCGGCAATGCTGTCCGTTACGCCGCATATCAACTGTATTTTTATCGGGACGAGTCCCGCCCATATCTCCACTGCGCTCGGTTTCGCGGGCAGCTATCCAGTCGCGTACCGTGTCCGATACGCATGGCGGCCCATTGACAAGGGATGCATAGAAGTACCGGGAAGACATCAGGGTCTGGTTTCCCTTGGGTTTCCGGTGGCCGGACGATGGCGCTTTGACTGCATGAACACCCTGAGCGCGACTGGCCAGGGATATTGGCGGATTCGCACCGATCTCTCTCCCGGATTCATGGTGGACCAGGCTCTGCGATGCACGGTGCTTCTTATCGGATCGCGCGGCGCGCATACGCCATGGAAAAACGCAATCGGCATCAGGCAGGTTCTGTCGTTACAGGAGAGGACGTTTACCGATCTGAAAATTGAACAGGAAGTACCGTTTACTTCATGGGAGACTGTCCGTGCATACGGCAAGATGTCTTTTGATTTTTAAAGCGCATAGTGCGTGCATCGGTGCGGTGGTGTCGTTGTTGCTGGCGTCATGCGGCATGTTCATGGCACCTGAACGCAGGGACGTCCGTATTCGGTTCGACGTTATCGATGTCGGGCAGGGTTTGTGCCAGGCGGTCGTGAGGAATGATACGGCGGTGATTATTGATTGTGGGCCGGAGGACGCGGCGCACGATTTGGCTGTCGCGTACCATGACCTGGGCAGGCCGTTTATCGCCGCAATCATCATTTCGCACCAGCACGACGATCATTACGGTGGTCTTGCCGCGCTTGATTCCTCCTATGCGTGGTCGGGACGGCTCGTAGTCACTCCATACCAGGATACGGCGTTTCTCAAGAGCGCGGCGCGTGAATGGAAAAGGCCCATCAGCTGTTCCTCCCTAGCGGCAGGTGATACGGTTGCAGTTTTTCACGGTATCGGATTCCGCTGTCTCTGGCCGTTGCCCGGTCTGGGGGATAGTGTCAAAGCGGAACCGATGAAGAACCGGTACAGCGCCGTCTTTCAGATCTCCACAGGCCAAACCTCGGTGCTTATCACTTCGGACATTGATTCATGCGCGATGCGCTGCCTGGCGGTCAGGGAGGGCGGGGCGCTGCGCTCTTCACTGTTTGTCGTTCCTCATCATGGAAGCGGAAGCTCAATTGATCCGGTATTTTATGGTCATGTAGCCCCGGCCATGGCGGTTGTTTCATGCGGACGCGGAAACCCTTACCATCACCCTGCCGAGGAGGTGCTTCTCTGGTTTGTGCAGATGGGGGTGCGCGTATATATTACCGCCGTCTCAGGCACCTGTTCCTTTTCCGGCAATGGATATTACTGGCAGTGAGGCGTCGTTGATGATTTAAAACAATGGACTTATCCGGAACCGCGACATATTTTTTCCATGCATTTCAATACAATTTTTATTACATTGAACTATGCGGCCCGGTAATGGTGGCGTTATTATTTTTTTCTCTTTATGCCAATAGGGGAAGGAAAAATATTCATTTCCAAAAAGTGAGCAGTGTATAACTTATAACGTTATCGATTATGCGAATGGGAACGGATCCTTCACAGAAAATACCAGGGAAAACACAGACCATCCTCTTGGCGGAAACCACCTCGGAACGGTGGCTTTCATGGGTCAGGCTGCTCTGTGCGGGCATACTGATCATCGTTTGCGTCCCCGCCTGGATCGTTGCAGCACCGTTGGGGATCAATTCCTTTTACCTCCAGATTGTTGCCCTCGGCCTGCTCGTAAGCTACAGCAGCTTCTACTTGCTCTATTCAAAAAACAAACGTCGTGTCGGCAGGCATGCATTGTATGTTCTCACTTTTTGCGACGTCGTTGTCATCACTGCCCTCATCGCGTCTACATTGTCATCGTGCCCTCGCACAACGCAGATGAGCGGTATATTATACGGTGGATATTTTATCGCCATTGCATTTACCGCGTTTCACCATCGGGTCGCCTTGTCCGTTTTCAGCGGCGTGCTGTCGATTGTTGGATTCACTGTTGCGAGTTGCATGCAGATTGCCGTATGCGGGAGCGCTTCGCTGTCTGCGGGTAGTTATTGCACCGGTATCGTTCTTCTCGGTTTTGCCACCGGTTTCTCCTCGGTTGTTTCGCGCAAGAACTATCAGACCGTCCGAAAGGTGCTGACCTCGGAACTGCGGTACGATTCCCTTGTAGACCGGCTTCCTGAAATGATTTTTACGCTGGACGCGCAGGGGCGTTTCATCTGGTCGAACAAGGGGTGTGTTCAGGTGCTGGGAGTTCCACAGGAAAAACTTGCCGGCACGGGCATACGCTCGTTTTTATCCAAACCTGAACAGCTCAAGCTCGATCAGGGCGGAATCAAGACAACGCTTGAAATTCATGATCACCGTGGAGAGCGCAAATTCGTCGACTGTTCAATTCAGCGGGTAGTGCGGGGTGGACCTGAAGAGGCGTTTGAAGGGCTTATGGCCGATGTCACTGACCGCGAGATGGCGATTTCACAGCGCGAAGAGATGATCGACCGTCTTTTCCAGTACCAGAAGATGGAGTCGATCGGTTCGCTTGCCAGCGGCATGGCGCATGATTTCAACAACATTCTTCAGACCATTGTCGATCTGAGCACGATTGTGTCCAAGGAGAGCAAGGAGGCCGAAACCAGGAAACGGATGGAACTGATCCTTGAGACGACCGCCGATGCGCGGTTCCTGATTTCCGAGTTGCTTGCTCTTGGCCGCAAGAAACTGCTCGATTATCGTCATGTCGATCTAAAAAACTTTTTTACGAATCTATTTTCACAATTTAAAAATCAACTGGGCGCAGACTGCAAGCTGCGCCTTGAGATGCCTGAAGCTCCAATGAAAGTCCAGGGCGATCCGGATTATCTCAAGCGCGTGTTCCAGAACATCTTTGGAAACGCGCGCGATTCCATGCCGGGCGGTGGAATAATCAGTGTGTCGTGCGCCTTTTCGCTTTCAAGCGGTGGCGCGGAGACCGTCATCATCCGGATCAGCGACACCGGTTCCGGTATCGCACCGGAGCTGACGGAAAAGATTTTTGATCCGTTTTTTACTACCAAGAAACCGGGCAAAGGCACCGGTCTTGGGCTTGCGCTTGTCCGCCGTATTATCACGCTTCACAACGGCCGGGTGTATGTGGAACAGACCGGTCCCCGCGGCACCACCTTCCGCATCGAGTTGCCCAAAGTGAGCGGCGAGGAGTCGGATGTTGACACGAAGTCGCTCCTGCTCAACCGTGAGAGCGCAACGCTTCTCATACTTGAGGATGATCCCAAAATACGCAACATCATGAGGTTTTTCCTCAAAGAGTTTGATTACTCTCTTCTGGAAGCATCGACAAGCGAGGAAGCGGCAAAACTTCTGCGTGAATATCATGGCAAATGCAGGGTGCTTATTACGGACTGGAAACTCGCGGGTGAAGATCCGTACAAAGTGATAGAGAATCTTCGATCCATTAAGCAGGAGCTGATCGTGATCGTGGTTTCAGGGTATCCCTCGCCGGGCAAGAGCATTGAGCGGCTTAGGATTTATCGCTGGTTCACCAAACCGTACGATAAAAACCAGCTTGACATTGAAATCCAGAGGGCATTGCGCGGATTGCCGTCAAGGGTTTAACGATAATTCGTGCGCATCATGACGGCGTGTTCCGCCGGCCCTTGCCGTTTACATAAGTAAACGTTTTCGCAGGGAACATGCAAGTCGGGGGGGCTGCTGAATGCCGACGCATAATTATATTATTCCCGTATCAACCATACGCCGGCGCCACCATGTGCCAATGATAAAATATCCGGGAGTACGATGCTCATGAAATGCCTGATTCGACTAGCGTTAACCGCTGCCGTCATATACGGAACATGCTCACCGCCGTCTGTTTTATCTCAGGTTACTCCGCGCCAGGAGATTCGTTTTTCACGCGATTGGAAGTTTTATCGCGGCAACGCGAACGGCGCCGAGGCGCCGGGGTTTTCTGATGGATCATGGGAAACGGTCAACCTGCCGCATACGGTCAGGGTGGAGAGTATTGGATTCACGCCCCATACGTATTACCTCGGCTACTGCTGGTATCGTAAAACTTTTTTGGCGAGTCCGTCCTGGCAGGATAAAAAAGTGGTCCTCAGGTTTGAGGGCGCCATGCAAAAAAGCGAGGTGTGGATCAACGGAATAAAAAAAATCACCTATCTTGGCGGATATACGCCGTTCTCAATCGATATCACGTCTGACGTGAGTTTTACGCAGAACAACGTGATCGCCGCACGCCTCGATAACCGTGCCGATGCTTCGTTTCCGGTCGGATATGTGCCTACCGCGTTCAACGGGACTTATGCAATGCCTGACATGTCCTACTTCGGCGGGTTGTACCGTAACGTGACCCTTACCGTGACCGACCAACTGCATATCAGCGACCCACTTCTTGCAAACGTGGCAGGAGGCGGCGGCGTCTTTATCACAACCCCTACGGCGACAACCGCTTCGGCTTCGGTACAGGTTAAAACGCATGTGGTAAATGAATACAGCGACAGCCGCAACGTAACGCTCCAGAGCACGATTCTCACGACCGGCGGCCAAGCCGTGCAAACGCTTTCAGCGACCCAGACCATTGCCCCAGGCGCAGCCCATATCTTTACCCAGACGCTGTCGGTTTCAAATCCGCAACTCTGGCACCCGCATACGCCCAGTCTATACGTTTTGCGGTCATTGGTAAACGATGGTGCCAGGGCCGCGGACGAAATTCGTACAACGTTTGGAATACGCAGCATCAGTTTTGCCCGCTCCGGGGGATTCTCTATCAATGGCCGGCGGATGATTTTCCGGGGTGCAAACCGTCACCAGGAGTACCCGTATGTCGGAAACGCGGTCCCGCAATCCGGCCAGTACCGGGACGCGCTCAGGCTCAAGGAGGCAGGCATGGACTTTGTCCGGTTGAGCCACTACATGCAGCCTGAATCATTCCTTGATGCATGCGACAAACTCGGACTCATGGTAATGAACTGCGTGCCCGGCTGGCAGTTTTTCGCGAAAAATACGACGTTCCGCGATAACGGGATCGCCCAGTTGCGCGCCATGATGCGGTACCAGCGCAACCATCCGAGCATTATCCTCTGGGAAGCGATACCCAATGAATCGTACATCGACGTTACCTGGTCGCGACCCTTTCAGACCGCCGCCGATGAGGAACTGCCGGGCAGCCAGTTTTACACCTGCGGGGAAGAGGCGGACTGGGGTGCCGGCGGGGTTCTTGATGTGTACATTTCCTCCACGCAGCATGAAGTACGGACCAAAAGCGGGTCTCCGCGGCCCTGCGTTATATCGGAATCAGGCGACTGGGATTACGGGGGCTGGAACAGCACCAGCAGGGTCAGCCGCGGCGCATCGGAAGCGGCGCTTCTGGGCGCCGTCGCCAACCACATTGAATCGTATGGCTGGACCCGGCAGGATTGCTCAACATGGCTTACCGGCGACGCGGTGTGGAGCATGTTTGATTATCAGGGCGCGCAGAGCCCGCTCTATTCCGGCATCGCCGGCCTGTTCAGAATCCCCAAGTTCTCCTATTATTTTTTCAAGAGCCAGCAGCGTCCCGACCTTTCCCTTTCAGGGGTGTCACTGGGACCCATGGTGTATATCGCCAGCCACTGGACGTCACAGTCGCCCCTGTCGGTCAAGGTGTTCAGTAACTGCGAACAGGTTTCGCTCTACCTGAACAATGATCTTATCGCCACCCGTTCTCCGGATAATTCCGGATATGCAGCGGCATGCGAACATCCGCCGTTTACGTTCACCATTCCTGGTTTTCAGGCAGGAACGCTTCGCGCTGAGGGAAGAATCGGCAACCAGGTGCGTGCGACCCATTCGGTGCGGACGCCGGGAGCTGCTCGGACCATCAGCGTGGCGATTGATACGGCGCATCACTCTCTGCTGGCTGACGGATCGGATTTCGCCATTGCATACGCCTCCATTACTGACGACAGTGGAACGGTCATCCCTTCCGCTTCCACTCAGGTGCGGTTTTCGGTAAGCGGACCGGCCGCTCTCGTGGGAACCAATCCGGTAAACGCCGTTGGGGGAATTGCATGCATACTCGTGCAGGCGACGACAGTGGCAGGCCGCATCTCGGTGTCGGCGCAGGCAACGGGATTGACTTCAGGAAGCTCCGGTGTTACCTCGGTGACTGAACCGTCAACCATGATCGGCGTGCCGCCCATCAGCGCAAGCGGTGCTCCTCCTGTCGATTTTGTGCGCATAACGAAAGACGGTACGCGGGCGGTCGTTTCTCTCTCGAAAAAATTTCTGCCGTCGGATGCGGAGTTCAATTTTGAAGTTTTTATCCTGGACGGCACACTCGTGAAGAAATATCAGTCACCATCAATTTCCGGATCACCATTTGTCGTCACGATCCCTGCTATCCCGGGGATCTATTTCGGAAGGACGACCGTTACCTCCGTTTCGGGCCGTATCCGCATGGCAGACATGCGGGCCCTCGGGGTCGTTAAATAAATCCCTCTCCTTGTTCCGTTGAATTACCGAATATAAGGGTTTGGATAACCTATCGGTTCGTACGGTACTTAACGTTAAATTCCTCATTTGTACCTTGACTATACCCACCATATATTGTATATTGAAATGGCAATAATATCTAAAGGTAGTGTTTCTGCGGTTTTCTCTCTCTAATATAGAAAGAGCCCCATGATACTACGGAAGCTCTCCATTTTTGGATTCAAATCATTTGCCGAAAAAACAGAACTGGAATTCGGGGAAGGCATAACAGCGGTCATCGGACCGAACGGCTGCGGAAAAAGCAATGTTGTGGATGCCATCCGATGGGTTCTGGGAGAGCAGAAGGTGACCCTGCTGCGCAGCACCAGCATGCAGGACATCATTTTTTCCGGCACCCAGCAGCGGCAGCCGCTCAATATGGCGGAAGTCATTCTCACCATTGAAAACGACAAGGGAATACTGCCGGTGGAATACAGCGAGGTTGCCATTTCGCGCAGGATATTCCGCAACGGCGAGAGCGAGTACCGCCTCAACAAGGTGCCGTGCAGGCTCAGGGACATCCACAACCTGTTTCTTGACACCGGTGTCGGATCGAGCGCCTATACGACGATTGAACGCGGAATGATCGACTCCATATTAAGCGACAAGGCAGAAGAGCGGCGCATTCTTTTTGAGGAAGCATCCGGTATCGGAAAATACAAACAGCGGCGCAAGGAGAGCCTGCGCCAGCTGGAGCGAACCAGGCAGGACCTTCTGCGCATCAACGACCAGGTGCAGGAGGTGGACCGTCAGGTGAGAATGCTTGCGCGTCATGTTGAAAAGGCCCGGCGCTACAAGACCTACCGCGACGACCTGAAGGTGTTGGAGCTCGGGTACTGGACGCGGCAGTTCAGGAGGCTTGACCAGACTCTCAACGAACGAAAGAAACAGATCGACGGGCTGACGCAGACGCGTGAGCTGCTGCGAGCGCGGATCGCAGCTGCAGAATCGCACATCGAAAAGATGCGCCTTGCCGCGCTTGAAAAAGAAAAGGACCTCGAAACCGCTTCGCGTACGGTAAGTGAAGAGAATGAAAAAATCATTGCGCTTGACCGAGACCAGTCCGTGGCATTGGAGCGCCTGAAGAACGTGCGGGAACATATCGAGGGCCTTGCGCACGACGTTATTGCGATCGATAATCATATCGACGAGAGCAGTACCCTGCGCGCCAAGATCGAGAAGTGTATCATTGAACGGGAAGGCGACCTCACCGGCATTCGCGACCGCCTGGGCGCGACGGCGACCGAACTGGGACGGTTCGATGTCATGCTGCAGGAGCTGCGTGACCAGGCAGATGCGCTTGCGCGCGAGCAGATCAGGCTGATCAACACCATAAGTGAATCAAAAAACACCATTGCGGCGCTCAAGTCGAATCTTGCCGCCTGTCTCGAGCAGCGCGAACGGAACAGCCGTGAAGCAAAAGAGGTTGAAGGCCGGATCGAGGAGTACCGCGAGGCTGTGGATTCCTGCGTGCGGCAGCTTTCGGCCATGAATGAGGAAAACAGCAACCTGCTTCTGTCCCGGGAACAGCTGCTTGCCCGCCTTGACCGCGAAGATGCCAGATATCAGGAATTTGTGGAACGGGAGAAACGCCTGGAAGCCCAGACCGAAGCATCGCTTGCCCAGCTCAGGTTCCTCGAAGGGCTTGACGCATCGTATGAAGGGTATGAAACAGGCGTCAAGGAGCTGTTGACCGGATCATATGAAGGGGTGAAGGGTACTGTTGCGGATCTTATCCGCGTTCAAGACGAGGCGTGTGCCGTTCTGGTGGAAAAGGCGCTCGGTCCCGCGGTGCAGGCGGTCGTATTCGATACCGAGGAGCACCTCGCGGCAGCAGTGGATCGCTTGTGCGCTAGTAAATCCGGCGCGGCTTGCATGATTGCGCTTGACCGCATCGGCGATATGCCGGTGCAGGAATCCGAAACGACTCCGGGCACTTCCATGCGCGCACTCTTGCAGCCGCACAGCGGGTACGAGGGGCTCAGCGATCATCTCTTTGCCGGTGTGATGATCACGGATAGCGGGAAACAGGCAATAACGTTTTCACGTGAGCATGGCCCGGCATTCACTTTCATTGGACGCGACGGCGTGGTTTGCGGTCGCGACGGCATGGTCGTTGCCGGAGAATCGAAAAGGGAACAGGCGGGTCTGTTGCAGCGCAAGCTGCGGATCGAACAGCTCATGGAAGCGGTCGGCCGTTCGAAAAAAGAGCTGGACAGCGTGCTGCACGACAAGGACATCTGCATCATTACCCGCGACGAAGCCAAAAAGGCGCTGGTGGAGGTCGATGAAAAGCTTAACCGTGGGCAGCGCTGCAGCCAGGAGCAGCAGACGAATATTCGCCATTATGAAAGCGTGGTGCAGACAGCAGCGGAAAAAACACGCGTCTTGCAGGAGGAGGCAACTTCCTTCAATGACCGGATACGCGCTCTTGAAACCGAGATCGCCCAAAAGGAGGCCGGTCTCGTCGATCTGCAAACCGGGTACGACGAGCTTGAAATCCGTCTCAACGATATGCGCGCAAAGGTACGCGCCATGGAAGATGAACGCCGCTTCCACATGGAGCACGCCAAGAACGTCGAACTCGAGGAGCAGGGGCTTTCCAACCGCATCGGCCAGGACCGGCAAGACGTGGAGCGACTGACAAAAGAGATCGAGCGCGCGTTCGAGCGCAAGCAGCATAAGACAGAAGAGCGGCAGAAAGCGGATGCCGACGTGTCGTCGCTGGAACAATCCCTTGCCGAGTTCAAGCAGAAACAGGAAGTCATGCTTACGCAGCGCGCCGGACTTGAAAGGGTCCGGGATACGTTTCGCGAGGAATATAACGCCCGATTAGTGGAGATCGAAGGGCTTCGCAAGGAGGTGAAAATTGATCTCGCGCGTTTTGAACAGGCGGCAAATCAGGTACATGAGATTGAGCTTCTGCAGACCCGTGACGAACAGGAACAGCGCCGTATTCGCGAGCGGATGTGGGAGACGTATGAAGCAGACCTGGGAAGCGGCGGAGAATCGCTAAAAGAGAATACCGATGAAGATGAGGTGGTACTACGGAACATCGACATGCTGCGGGAACGGATCAAACGGGTGGGCGAGGTGAACATGGCGGCGTTCGAGGACTATGAAACCGAGAGCGCCAGGCTCAAGGACTTGTCCACTCAGCGCGACGATCTTCAGAAATCAGTGGATGGCCTCGATCAGGCGATTCGCAAGCTTGATAAGGAAGCGCGCGCGCAATTCCTCGCCACGCTTGAAAAAGTGCAGCGCTATTTCAGCGACATGTTCACCACCCTGTTCGAAGGCGGGGAGGCGTATCTCCATCTTGAGGAGAACGTGGACCCTCTCGAGGCGACGATCCATATCAACGTGCGGCCGGCCGGCAAGAAAATGCGCAGCGTGCAGATGCTTTCCGCCGGGGAACGGGCTCTTACCGCCATCTCGCTCCTGTTCGCGCTCTACCTTGTCAAACCGTCCGCCTACTGCATACTCGACGAGCTGGACGCGCCGCTTGACGAGGCCAATACCGTCCGTTTTATCAAGGCGCTCGACCGGTTTACCAAGAACACGCAGTTTGTGGTGATTACCCACAACAAGCGTACCATGGAAGCGGCAGACGTCCTGTATGGCGTGACCCAGCGTGAATTCGGCGTCTCTACGGTCATGTCGGTGAGGATCGATGATGCGGTGAAGCAGGCAGCCTGACAGCAGTGCACGGCGGAAAATCGTTGCCGTTTTTCAAACAGCAGCAATTTCCTCCGGATGGAAGCCCATGTACCGCACAGCGCAACTCAGCGCGGTGCATACTCGAACCAGTCAAAATCAGCCGGAGCGGCGTTCGGTGTTCCGTTTCCTGTGGCAAACATGCCGATAACCGCGCCGGTAAAGGTGCCATGCGATTCCGGACTGACGTTCCGTGCCCCAAGGACCGCGATTTGCCTATACGAAATAGAATCGGTCGAAAAGGAGAAGGCATAGTCGACAGCGCTCGTTTCAATCTGAAGGAAAAATTCTGTGCCTCCAACAATCGCCGCTTCTGTAATGACCGTGCCGGAAGTGTTGCATGCGCGCACGATTAGTGTATTCACTGATGAATCACGCCGTGCTACGGCCAGGTCGTAATGCGCGTCCTCGCAGAGCCGCACGCTAAGGCCTGCCTCTTCGCCCGCACGCTGCGGTGCGAACCAAAGGCGTGCGCGGACCGTTGCATTAAAATGCTGCTGCCTGCGGCCGACAAACGCAGGCGAGGCGCGGTCGCTCATGGTTGCAGGGTTGCCATGAAGCCGCAACCAGCCCGGACGCTCGGAAAGCGACCAGTTTTCGGGCGCAGGATTGCGTACGAAACAGAAACAAAACGGCAGCTCTTTATCGGTAAAGCCTTCATGAAACACGCTGTCTTTCTCCATCCGTGCCGCGGGAAGCGGTCCCTTCATGGTCAGGCCGACCCTGCCGTTATTTCCCATGACGGGCCATCCGTTTTTCCATTGCACCGGCGTCAGAAAGGTTTCCCGTCCGAGCATGGAAAAACCGTTTTCATAATGGCGAACGCCGAGGAACACGGCCCACCAGCGGCCGCTGTTGTCCTCAAACAGATCGGCATGCCCGGTGCATTGGACAGGCTCATTCGTATTTGCATGGGATAGAATTGGATTGTGCGGGCACGGGCTGAACGGGCCGCCGGGAAAACGGCTTCCCGCAATGATCGCCCGGTGGCCCGTGCCCGTTCCACCGGTCGCGGCAAGCAGGTAATAGGCGTTGTTGATTTTGTAAAGATGCGGTCCCTCGGTCCATGCGTCGCCGGTTCCTTCCCATAAAAAACGCTTATCGCTGATAAAACGGCCCGACACAACATCGATTTCGTACTGGATGATATGCGACTGCAGGCCGCTTCCTTCCTGTGACGTGTAATAGCTCCTGCCGTCGTCGTCGAAAAAGAGCGAGGGATCGAATCCGGCTTCATGGACATAGACCGGATCAGACCACGGTCCTGTCGGATCATCGGCGGTAACGAAAAAGTTACCTCTGCCGCCGACATCCGTAGCAATGACATAAAAGGTGCCGTCGTTATGTCGTATGGTCGGCGCACCAGTACCTTTCGAGCTTTTCCTTCCAGAAACATCGATCTGGCCCTTTGACGTCAAGCAGTGACCGATCTGCTTCCAGTCCACCAGGTTGCGGCTGTGAAAGACCGGGATGGCAGGAACATATTCAAAGGAGCTGGTAACAAGATAAAAGTCATCACCCTTCCTGCATACGCTGGGGTCAGGGTAAAAACCCGGTATGACCGGATTGTTGTACGCCACGCTCCCGGAAGGAAGCGTGTCTGAAAAAGAGGTGTCGGGCTTGAACTCTGTTTCCAAATACTCGGTGAGCAGGCTGGTGCAACCGCTCAGCACCAGCAAAAAAGGCAACACACCTGCTGCATGAATGGGAGGTGAGGTCATGATGGGACGGTCCCTTCGCTGAAAAATATATATTCCCTGACACGCGCACCTGTTTCATGGAACCGGTATGAAGACGGCGTCATTTATTCTCGGAATAGCCATGGTTCTCCCTCTTGTCCTGTATGCCGGTGAATTTTCAGCCGCAGCCGGGGGAAACGTGTCGGCTGACCTGTACGAAACCGACTATTTTGCCGGCCTGTCGCCAGAGTATCGTTTCCAATTCTGTGGCAATCACGAGCTGTATCTGGCCCTGCCGCTGAGGCTCGAAGGGGAAGTGTTGTTTCGCAATGAATTTACGCAACATACGCGATTCATATCGCTTGGATTCGAAGCGGCCTGGTTCAGCGAGCTTTTCTCTGCAAAAAGGATCCGCATTGTCTGGGGACCTGATGTGTATTTCAACTACGGTTTTCCACCGGTAACGTACCGGACCATTGGTGACGAAACCGAGACCGTGGCGTATCCGCGGTACCTTGTCCATAGCGGAGGAATCACGGTGCCGGTGTGTTTTGAATGCACCGTAGGGAAACGGTGGGCGGTGCGGTTGACCGAACGGCTTTTAGGTGTGCAGGCCGATTCGCGATGGGTAGAAGGGTACAGCAGCACGATCAGGATAACAGCCGGGATAAAACCGACACTTTCGCCGGCAGTTGCGGTTATTTATTATTTCAAGCGCTGATTCTTCGGTGTGCAGGGTAACTATATAACCACGCCGCTTCTATGAAGCGCGAGCCGCATGATGCGGCTTATGAGTGCTGCGTAACCGATTCCTGCCTTTGCTGCCGACTGCGCAAATTCGTCATCACGGCCAATGTTCGGGTTTGGATTTGCTTCTATTATATATACCAAATTGTCGTTAGTCAAACGAAGGTCCATCCGTCCGTAGTCGTGAATCTGCAGAACATTGTATGCCTTCCTGCACACCCGGGCAACCTGCTGGCCCACAGAAGGATCGAGATCGCAGAAGCCGAATTTAATATTCCACTTCTCCTGGTAAGCCTTGTCCCATTTCAGCCGGTAGGTTGCCAAAACCGGACCGCCGTTGGTGACATTGCCGAAGATCAGTTCGCGCGGAGGCAATACCGTGAGGCGGCCATTCCCCAGGACGGAAACATACAGCTCCCGTCCATCGATGTATTCTTCGGCAATGGCCGGTTGCCCAAAGCGTTCGTGCACCATTGCCGCGCGTTCGTGCAACTCGTTTTCGCTATGCACCAGTGATGCGTTTGAGATCCCGTCTGAGCCATCCTCATAGACCGGCTTCACCACCAGCGGATATTTCAGGGATCGCGGAACCAGCGCGGCCGCGCCTGGCGGAAACACGGCATAGCCCGGCACCCGCAACCGGTGCGTGGCAAGGAGCTGCTTGCAGAGCGCTTTGCTACGGCAGAGCGACAACCCGAGCGCGCCGCTTCCCGTAAACGGCACCGCCATCAGGTCCAGCAGCGCGGCAATGTTGCTGTCTTTCTGGCGGTCGTCGCCGAACTGTTCAGTTAAATTAAACACCACGTCAGGCTTCTGCTCGGTCAGCGCCGCGACAATCGCTGCAACATCGTTTCCGATCCCAAGGATACTCACCTCGTGCCCGAGCCAGCGAATTGCCCGGATAACGTTGTATTCGGTGCTGTCGTTAGGCCCGCGTTTCTTGAATTCCGGATCTTCCTGAGGAATGCAGGGCGAATCCACCATGACCGTAACGGCAAGCCTTTTCCTCATCATTCCTCCGATTTCCAGTCAAAACGCTGAAGTTTGCCCATGACGGTGGTAATAAATGCCGCGGTTTCAAACATCGTTTCCTCATACGACTTGTACACGCACAGGCCAAGATCAATACACCGCTGCTGCAGGCGCGTCACCAGTTTGTCGATATCGTACTTGCGTTGCATGGTCCACATCGAAACGCTGGTTATGATATGGCGGCGGTGCGTACGAAGAAAGGTCGCTGCCGGTTCCTTGTACTGCAGCGTCCCGGACCGGGCTTTAAATATGCGCACCAGCCCCGGATCATAGTACCCGGGAAAGTCTTCTCGGAGAGAACGGCGTTTGCGTTCGTAGTACTCTTTGAGTGTTGAACGCATGCGGGCGGCCGACCACAGCATCCGGCCTTTGGTGACTGCCGGAGGCTTTGTTCCCACCGACGACATGAGATGGTCAACGTAAAGGAGCTTTTTCAAGGCCGGCCATCCCCCGTACTTTTCCTCCCATGCGCGACCGGGAGCAAGCCACACCGCAAACGTCTCGGCGAAATCCTCATCAGGATGCGACTGGGCATAGTTGTCTTTCAGGTGAACCACATACCGGCGAGAGTAAGGCTGGGGGCTGTACGTGGACAGATAGGGCGTGGTGAACGGGCCGAACAACTCGCGCCACCGCGTCCGGCGATAAAGACAATAGGCGTAATTTATGGCATGGCCGGTTTCGTGTCTGAGAAGCTGCATGCACCAGGCGTCAGTTTCGCCTTCCGCCTCGAGCATCATCTTTTTTTCCAGGTGGGTCAGGCGCGGATGGGCCAGGTAGAATGGTATGCCCACCATCGGAACACCGTCAGGTACCAGCCACTCATCGGTAAGGTAACATGGCGGACGAAACAGGATGCCTTGTTCCTCGAGTTCATGGTACAACCGCGCTATGCGCTCTTCAAGTGCTGAACCTTCGATCGAGAGATTGAGATCGCGAATGCGGGTCTTGAGAAGATCTTCTTCGGACAGTTCATCGATAGATATTAACAGTCGCTTTTTCTCAGGTTTTACCATGAGTCCGTTTATGGGCGGTTCCTCGCGTGAATGGGCTTCAGGCGGCCAATCTTCACCCTTGCGAAAAAAAATCAGGCACTTTACTGGTCGGCCCGTCCCTTACCAATATACTACTATTCTACACCTTCGGTCCTGCTTCTTCAATAAAATGAACTTCTTTCAATGCGGTGGTATTTGACTGGCCCACTCGGCGTTTTATCGCTTGCTGGCTTCCCCGCGATAGTTGTTTTTACCGGATAATAAAACAGGCGGGGGGCCTTTAAAAGCACCCGTGCCTGTTTCTATGATAAGCAAAGGTGTCAGGCTATTTTTTCAGGCACTCGTTTCGCCATGAACATTTCATTTCATCGCACTTGTTCTTTGTCTTGAAACAGGGGCTGTATCCCTCGTAGGTCTGGATCTGCCGGATCAGGTCGGTACGGTTGGAAGCCGGCTCCATTATACCCAGCTGTTTTGCCTTGCTGCGGACATCGGCTAGTTTTATCATGGCGACGTCTCCATGGAAAGAGTGGTGTGAAAAAAAAGAGCAAAGAAAATTAATTTATCATTCCGGACAGAATGCGTCAATACCTTTTATGTCAATAATCGAACGCGCGATCAAGGCCGTCGTGCGGACAAAGGGCCATTTTCAGTTGCTTGCCAGCCAAACGACATGTTATTTTTCTACGTCTATCTTAATCAATGCTACGACGATCCTATTCCCGTATCATTTTCCCTGGCCAGTAATGATTCTACCGGAGGTTACATGAAGAAATACCAGGCCGCATCGATCCGGAACGTCTGTCTCCTCTCGCACGGCGGTGTGGGCAAGACCTCGCTTCTTGAGGCCGCTTGTTTCACGGCAAAAGCCACGTCAAAACTCGGTAAGGTGGCAGGCGGTACCAGCATATTCGATACCCGCAGCGACGAAAAAGAACGCAAGATGACTATCTCGACCCACCTCGGGTTCTGCGAATGGAACGATACGAAAATCAACATTCTTGACACGCCGGGGTTCCTCGATTTTCTCGGTGATGCAAAGGCCGCTCTTCGCGTGGCCGAATCGGCCATCGTACTCATTGACGCGCAGGACGGCATACAGGTCGGCACCGAGCTCGTGTCCCGCCTGATCGACGAGGCAAACGTGCCCAGACTGTTTTTCATGAACAGCATTGACAAGGAAAACGCGGATTTCGTGAAGACCCTTTCTTCGCTCAAGGAGACCTACGGCACGTCGGTGGCCCCGCTCACGGTTCCCATCGGAAAGGGCCCGGCATTCAAGGGCGTGGTAGATCTGATCAGGCGGGAAGCATACGAATACGCAAGAGAGGGGAGCGGCATCGGCACGAAAGCTGCGGTTCCCGACGACATGAACGCCATGGTGGACGAGATGCGGCAGGCGCTCATGGAATCAGTGGCGGAATCCGACGAAACGCTCATGAACAGCTATTTTGAAAACGGCACGCTTACCGACGAGGAGCTGAAGCAGGGCCTGGCAAAGGGGTTCTCCGGGGGCGCCATCCAGCCGCTGCTTGTCGGCTGCGCGCTTGCCAATATGGGCGTCGACCAGCTGCTCAGCGCCGTTGCTTCGCTGTGTCCGGCAGCCGACTCGCGCGCCGAGGTCGGGATCGTCGAAGGCCAGGAGCCCGTAACACCCTGTTCACCAAAAGGTCCAACGCTTGGATTCGTGTTCAAGACGCTTTCCGAGGAACATCTCGGCGAGATCAATATCGTGCGGGTATTTTCCGGTACGATCGCAACAGGACAGGACCTCTCAAATGTCGGAAGAAGCACCACCGAGCGGATCGGCAACATGTACTTTCTGCGCGGCAAGGAGCGCGCCGATACTCAGGAGATCCCCGCGGGCGACATCGGCGGGCTGCTCAAGCTCAAGGATACCCACACCTGCGATACGCTGGCCGATAAAAGCGTTTCTTTCCGCGTTGCGCCGGTCGTGTTCCCTGAGCCGCTTGTCAGTATTGCGATCAGGGCGAAAAAGAAGGGTGACGAGGAGAAGATCTCGGTCGCCATAAACAAGCTGCATGAAGAAGACGTCACCTTCACCTACCGGTATCATTCGGATATCCGGCAGTCGATCCTGTCGGCCATGGGCGATATACAGATCGAGGTGATCCTTGATAACCTGAAAAACCGTTTCAAGGTCGAGGTGGAGCGGGCGCAGCCCAAGATCTCCTACCGCGAGACCATCACCAAGCCGGTGAAGTACGTGGAATATACGCATAAGAAACAGACCGGCGGCGCCGGGCAGTATGCGCGTGTGTTCATCGACCTCGAACCGCTCCCGCGCGGCAGCGGCTATGAATTTGTTGACAAGATCGTCGGCGGCGTGATCGACCAGACGTTCAGGCCATCGGTCGACAAGGGCATTCGGGCCAAACTCGAAGAGGGAATCATTGCCGGCTACCCGATTGTTGACGTGCGCGTGTCGCTTGTTGACGGAAAGACCCACCCGGTCGATTCAAAGGACATCGCGTTCCAGGTGGCGGGTCGCGAGGTGTTCAAAAAGGCGTTTGAAATGGCAGGGCCGATCCTTCTCGAACCGATCGTTGATCTCAACGTCACGATTCCGGACGAGTATACCGGCGATATCATGGGCGACCTGTCGTCGCGGCGCGGAAAGATTGGCGGCATGAACCCTGACGGCAAGTACCAGTCCATTGTCGCAAAGGTGCCGGCCGCGGAAATACAGAACTATTCGACCACGCTCAGGTCCATCACCCAGGGACGCGGTTTTTTCAGCAAATCGTTTTCACACTATGAGACCGTGCCCGTAGAACTGGCCAAGCGCATCATCGAAACATCGGCAAAAGCCGAACAGGCATCGTCGGAGTAAACAGCCGCGCGCCGAATGCGCGTGCACATTATTCCCCTCAACGACCGGCCGCCGCTACCGCTCCTATGACGTATCTCAAAACCATCGAATGGGCTGATCAGGCAGCGGTTATTGTTGACCAGACGCAACTACCCGCAAAACTCGTCTACGAAAAAATCGAAACTATCGAAGCGATGCGCGACGCGATCAGGACGCTCAAGGTGCGCGGCGCGCCGGCAATCGGCATCGCGGCGGCGTTCGGTCTGTATCTTGGCGTTCGGGAGGTCGACGATTCGTCGTCTCCCGAAGCGTTCCTCGCGGTTCTCGACGAAAGAGTGGCATACCTCGCTTCAAGCAGACCAACGGCGGTGAATCTGTTCTGGGCGCTGAAAAGGGTGAAGGAAGCCGCCGGCGCGTACCTGCGCCAGGGGAGCAGCATTGACCGGGTCAAAGCTTCGGTCCTGGGCGAAGCCCGGGCCATTCTCGAAGAGGACCGCCGTATGTGCCGCAGCATAGGGGAGCACGGTGCGGCGCTCCTTCGTGACGCAAAGGCGATCCTTACCCATTGCAATGCCGGAGGCCTCGCGACCTCCCAGTACGGCACCGCGCTCGCGCCGGTCTATGTGGCCGCGGAGCAGGACCGGTATATCCACGTGTACGCCGATGAAACCAGGCCGCTGCTTCAGGGGGCGCGTATCACCGCGTTTGAGCTGCGCCAGGCCGATATACCGGTCACGCTCATCTGCGACAACATGGCGGCTACGGTCATGGCTCGTCGGCTCGTGGACGCGGTGGTCGTGGGCGCGGACCGCATTGCGGCGAACGGGGATACGGTCAACAAAATCGGCACGTACGGCCTCGCGATTCTCGCCCGGCAGCACGATATTCCCCTGTACGTTGCCGCGCCCTCATCCACGTTTGATCTTTCCCTTCGGTCAGGCAGGGAGATCCCGATTGAGGAGCGCGACAGCAGGGAAGTGACGCGGTTTTCAGGACACCCCATTGCTCCGGCCGGAATCAACGTGTTCAACCCGGCGTTCGACATGACCCCGAACCAGCTCATTACCGCGTTCATCACCGACAAAGGCGTCATCGAACCGCCTTTCCTGCAGAACCTGCAAAGCGTTTTTGCGTAAATGCCCATGCCCCGCGGAACGGTCAGATCATTCGACTATATCCACGGTACCGGGTTTATCGATCCTGAGGATGGATCGGAGAAGGTAAGGGTTTCGTACCGGGAGATCACGACTGCGGGATACAAGGTCCTGCATGAGGGACAGACGGTCTCGTATGACCTGCATTGCACAAGCCGCGGACCGCGGGCAAGAAACGTGGTGCCTGTTATGCAGCGCGGTCGTTAAGGAAGGGGTGCTTGATGCGCCAGTCGCTCGCAAACTTACGGATCCAGAGAAGCGCAGCGATCTCTTCATCAACCTGTTCGCCGGTTACCTGCTGAAGATAGTACTGGTACTTTTTGATCTCATCGATCTGAAGGTAATTGTCCATATTTTCATACAACTCCGGTACTGTCCAGAAATGTTGAACTTATTCATTTTATCGGCACCGCAGGCAGAAAGATTAAGCGATTAAAGTTCGTTTAAACTATTATCTGAAGTGTAATTATTATTTATATGCATAGCAGAATGTTATTTAAGATTTTAAAGGTGGCTGATAATTATCTTGAGCTTTTTCTATGCAAATAGTATCTATGAGTAGAAACAAGGAGGGACATGGAACTGCTTCTGGTACCGCAGGCCAAATCTCTTGTCGTGCATGAAGGCTGTTTTCATCTGCATGGCCGTCACCTTCGGCTTGATCAGGCATGCGCTGATGAAGGGGTGAGCCGGATACTTGAATTGATGCGTGTCGAACTGGCCGAAGAACGGCACTGTGTGATGACATCGGGTCAGGACAATGGAGTAAAAAACGGCACCATCAGCATAGAGGAGAGCGGTTCAACGCAGGCACATGAATCATACATGCTTCGCATTGATCCGGACCGGATCACCCTCCGGGGCGGGGGAAGAGCAGGCGCGTTTTACGGCGTGCAGACGCTCAGGCAGCTCATTAAAAGCAGCGGACCGTTTTTACCGTGCCTGACGATCGACGATTCGCCTGATTTCACCCATCGAGGCTTTTATCATGATGTCACACGGGGAAAGGTGCCGACGCTTGCAACCCTTTTCTCGCTTGTTGATATACTTGCCTCATACAAGATCAACCAGTTGCAGCTGTATGTGGAGCATGCGTTTGCGTTCAGCCATATTCCGGAGCTGTGGAGCGGCAAGGACCCGCTTACTCCCCGGGAGATACGGGAACTCGACCGTTACTGTCAATTGAACCATATCGAGCTGGTGCCGTCGATCGCCACCTTCGGCCACCTGTACGAATTGCTCAGGATCAAGCGGTTCGAACACTTGAACGAACTCGATCTGCGGGCATCTGTACTGCCGCACAATCTCTGGGACCGCATGGCCCACTATACGATTGACGTCAGCCGGGAAGAGAGCTTTGTTTTGATAAAAAGCATGCTCGATGAGTATCTGCCGCTGTTCTCATCGTCAAAAGCCAATATCTGCTGCGATGAGACCTTTGACCTTGGAAAAGGAAAGAACCGGCAGCGCGCCGCAAATGAAGGGCCGGGAAAATTGTATACGGATTTCGTCACAAAGCTTATCGGTGTGGTGCGGTCCCACAACAAAACCCCGATGCTCTGGGGGGACATGGTCCTGCGCTATCCGGAGTTATTAAAGGAATTTCCTGCCGATACGGTATTTCTTAACTGGTCCTACGATCCCGATGTTACGCCTGATGCCAGTGCGGTCTTTGCCAGATCAAACGTAAGGCAGTATGTATGTCCGGGCGTGCATGGGTGGAGCAGGTTCGCAAACGACATCAGGAGCGCCACGCTAAACATCAGAAAAATGTTGGGTTACGGAGTTTCGTTCAAGGCCTCCGGCGTGCTTACGACCGACTGGGGCGATTGCGGGCATGTTAATTTTCTGTCAGGCTCGTTTCACGGCATGGCGCTTGGAGCGGCACTGTCGTGGAACGACAGTTCTTACCCTGACGATACCGCTTTCGATACTGCTTTTTCCGTGTCGCGCTGGGGTAAAGAGTCAGACCACGCCGCTTCGTTGCAGCGGGAGCTTGGCAGTCTCTGTTTTTATCACTTCGGCAATATGTATGCATGGGTCAGCGGTATCGAAGGAAAATGGAACAGGGAGAGAGACGTCCGTACCTATGATGCTGCAACTCTTGTACGCAATCATGCACGCTCATGCGCCGTTGAAAAGGCGTTTGGCGAGTTAACCGGCCGTATGCATGACAAACCCTGGAGGCAGGATTTTGATGAACTGCTCTGGGGCAGCAGGGCGATCAAATGGTCCCTTGAGCTGCTCTCTTTTAAAAAAAATGTTGAATTCGGCCGCAAGGAGTGTCCGGCACTGTTCGGGTCCGCCTCTCTTCTTATCGAACAGGGAGAGCAGCTTTGTGAGGCATTCACACGCCTGTGGCATGAGAGAAACAAGGAGTCTGAGCTGAAAAACATTACCAAAACCTTTTCAAAAATGTTTGAAAAAATCCGGGTCATAGGCGGTGTATAGGAATTCCCGTTTTCAAATCAATATACTTTACCTTTCGTTAAAAAATTTGTACAATATGCAATGCAAACGGATTTAGCATTCGAATAAACGCTGTCGGCCCAGTATGAGAATCCTGATTATCGACGATTCGAGAATGGCGCGTTATGTGCTCGTCAGACTCCTGCACAACCTTGGATACAAGGACGTCGTGGCGGTCGAATCAGCCGAGGAAGGACTGCGCAGGCTGCAGACCGGCAGATGTGACCTGATTTTGCTCGACTGGTACCTTGGCGGCATGTCGGGCCTTGATTTTCTGCGGCGAATCCGGGAACATCCGGAGACCAGGCATATCGCGGTTGTCATGGTGACCACCATGCATGAGCGCACCAATGTCATACAGGCGCTCAAGGCCGGGGTCCAGGGCTATTTTTTCAAGCCGGTCACCGCGGAAATGATCGAGCCAAAGCTTCGTGAAATCGAGTCAAAGATTGCGTCCGCGACCGGCAGCAACGCAACGAATTCTGCCGGATAATATTTTTATTTGCATGAATCCCGGTGTCATTCCCCAGGCTGGAGCCATTGTCTATAAAATGGAAGATGGAGTGCCCCACGTGCTGCTCGTGCGCGCGAAACGGAATCCCGGAAACTTCATTTTTCCCAAAGGCCACGTTGAACCGGGCGAGACCGAGGCAGAGACAGCGGTACGTGAGCTTCATGAAGAGGCCGGTGTCAGGGGCACGGTGCTGGGCGATGCCGGTTACTGCTCGTATGTGCGTGACGGTATGGCCTATGGGGTCAGGTTTTTCCTGCTGCGGTATGAGGAGACGCTCCATGAAGGCGAGATGGGCCGTGATCCCCGGTGGTTCCCGGTCGAACGTGCGTGCGCAACACTCACCTTTGCCGATAGCAGGGACCTGCTGCGCTCCATGAAGTCCCGCATGAAATAATGGTCCCTGCAGCGAGGAAAACAGTATTTCACTCAACCCGCGACAATGCTAGTCAAAGCGTTTCTTCCTATTGCTCCTGTTTCAAGCCTGGTTCTATTTTCTGGTGCAGTTTCGGGGTAATCGCGCGGGTTATTTTTCTGATGTTTTTTGCGTATAATACGCGGGATTTAAGGACTGGGAGACGTTGATCCGCGGAAAAGGAGGTCTTTTGTGGATTTCATGAACACGGTCCTGATCGTCGGAAGCGGCGGACGGGAGCACGCGCTGCTCAAGGCGCTCCTCCGTTCCGACCGGCCGCTCTGCATGTACGCCTATCCCGGCAATCCCGGGATGGAACTTGACGGTTGTACGCTTGTTGACAGACAAATCGACGATTGGGATGATCTTGCCGACTGGGCGGAAAACAATGAGATCGATCTGACTATCGTGGGCCCTGAACAGCCGCTGGTGGAAGGAATCGTGGACATCTTCCGCAGAAGAAACCTCGCCGTGTTCGGTCCTTCGCAGGCCGCGGCCAGGATCGAAGGAAGCAAGGTCTTTGCCAAAAATCTCATGAAAAAGTACCATATTCCCACAGCCGACTTTGAAATCGTCACAAACAAGAAAAAAGCGCTTGAATACCTGTCCAAGAAAGGCGCTCCCGTGGTGGTTAAGGTAAGCGGTCTTGCCGCAGGAAAAGGCGCGATAGTGTGCGATACCATGAAAGAGGCCCATGCGGCTCTTGAGGACATTTACGACAAAAAAAGCTTTGGCGAAGCTGGCGAACAGGTGGTGCTGGAAGAGAAAATGACGGGAGAAGAGGCTTCGATTTTCATCCTCACCGACGGCAAGAACTTCCGGACCCTGCCGCCGGCGCAGGACCACAAGCCAATATATGATAATGATAAAGGCCCCAACACCGGAGGCATGGGAGCCTACGCCCCCGCTCCGCTCGTTGACGGCGCCCTGCTCAAACAGGTGGAGGAAGAGATCGTGATCCCGGTGCTTGGCGCCATGGATAAAGAGAACGCGAAGTATCGTGGACTGCTCTACTGCGGCATCATGGTCACCCCCCGGGGCCCGAAGGTGGTGGAATTTAATTGCCGGTTCGGCGATCCCGAAACGCAGGCGATACTCCCTCTCGTCACATGCGACTGGTACGAGGTGCTGCGCAGCTGCGCCACCGGCAGGATCGATACGGCGAGATGGTCTCTCAGGGAAGGGTACTGCGTCAATATCGTGCTCGCTTCAAAGGGGTATCCCGGTTCCTATGAAAAAGGCAGACTGATCACGGGACTCAACGAGGCGGAACACGCAAAGCCAAACTGCGACGTCTACCACAGCGGAACGGCATTCGATAAGCAGAAGCGCCTGGTTACCGGCGGCGGCAGGGTCGCCAGCGTCAGCGCCTGGGCAGACACGCTCTGCGATGCCATCAGTTACGCGTATGAAGGTGCAGCATCTATTAATTTTGAGGGAAAGACGTTCCGCAGGGATATCGGCGCCAAGGGCCTGGCCCGTCTGAGGGAAAGCGGCGGTTAACAACCATTGTCAAAAAAAAGGGAGAGTTCCCGTGTCAGGAAAAATCGCAATTATTACCGGATCAGCATCAGACCGTGCGATCGCTGAAAAAGCGGAAGCAGTACTCAAGGAACTGGATGTTCCCTTTGAAAGCACGGTCATATCAGCACACCGCAACCCGAATAAAATCAAAAAGTTCGTTGGATCAGCAGACGAAAACGGTTTTTCCGTCATCATTGCGATTGCCGGCCTTGCCGCCCATCTTCCCGGCGTGGTCGCAAGCCTTACCACGCTTCCGGTTATCGGCGTGCCCGTGGATACCGGGCCATTGCACGGCCAGGATTCGCTTTACTCGATCGTGCAAATGCCTTCAGGCATTCCGGTCGCATGCGTCGGCATCGGCAATGCGGCCAATGCAGCGCTTCTTGCCGTTGAGATCCTTGGTGCGACAGATCCGGCAATCCGGAAGCGAATGAAGGAGTTCCGCAGGCGATTCAACGACGATGAAAACTGAACGCATTGCGATTGCCCGTCTTCTTGAGACAGAGAAGCGTGACCGGCTCTTTTCCCTCGCTGATGCAATAAAAGACGGTTCCGTTTTTATCTGTCCCACCGAAACGATCTATGGTATTGGTGGTGCGTATGGTGTATCCGGCGTTAGTGAGCGTATTAGGGAAATCAAGGGCTGCATAGCTGATAAAGCATTGATTCTTATGGCGGCCAACCGGTCACAATTCAAGTGCCTCGACATTTCCTTTCCTCCTGCAGCGGAGAAACTGGCGCAGCGTTTCTGGCCAGGAAACCTTACCATGGTGCTTCCATCGCAACACGTGGAAAACGGCATTGCAGTGCGAATATCCTCGCATCCCTTCATCACCGCACTCTCTGCGTTTGTCAGTGCACCACTCTATTCGACCAGCGCAAACATGAGCGCTCGACCCTATGTTGGAGATCCAGACGCTATTTTTTCGCTTTTCAGCGGCAAAGTGTCGTTCATGGTTGATGCCGGTCCTCTTCCTGTTTCGCCACCATCAACCGTGGTTAACGTGACTTCCGACAATGACGTCGTGATTCTGAGGCAGGGCTCTCTGTCGCAACGGCAGATCCTTGAGGTGGTGGACTGAGCAGCTTGCCACTTGTTTTTGCCAACAAGCCCGGATCCCTTCTGCAACCGATCCGCTCCAAAAGCGGTTACCGGAACGGTTCAAGATGGATTAAGCGTTGACCCTGGTCGGTATTGGCGATATAATAAAAACACTGCATAGAAATGCCACAATGGGAATGGCCGAAACAAGCGAAAAAAAGCGGCTGAAGCGAATCCACGTCGACCAGGTCGAAGTGGGGATGTACTGTGAGGATGTGTACAATGATCAGGACGTGCTCATCCTTTCGGCGCATATACCCATTTCCAAACCCGACCAGATTGTGCTTCTTAAAAATCTCGGTGTAAAATTCGTTGACATTGACCTCACCAAAGGCAAGGACATTGCCGCAACGGAGGCGGGGAGACCCGCGCAAAGCATCGAGCCGTTTCTTCCGCTTATCGAGGAGCTGCCCCGGGCGCGGGAAGTGTACCATCACACCATCGAAACCGCGAAAAGCGCGCTCAAGGCGATCAGGCTCGGCCAGATTGTTCCGCTGCAGCAGATCGAAACCGTTATCGAAGAGATCGTCGGGAGCATCATGCGCAATCCGGACGCGCTGGTCAGTCTTTCCCAGATCAGAGGGTATGACGAGTACACATACGAGCACTCGGTTAATGTCGCGATCCTGGTCTGCTCGCTCTGTCATGCGATGGGCCTGGAAAGGGAGATACTCTTGCAGGCGGGCATAGGCGGCCTGCTCCATGATATAGGAAAGACCTGGATTCCCGAGCATATCGTTAATAAACCGGGCAAATTGAGCGACCATGAGTTCGTGATCATGAAGCGGCATCCGGAATATGGCCACGAGATCATTAAGGACAAAAAAGGGATTTCGGAGCTTTCCAAAACGATCATTCTCCAGCATCACGAACGGATCAACGGCAAAGGATATCCGCGGGGGCTCAGAAACGAACAGATTCATCTTCTTGGCCTTATCGCGGGAGTGGCGGATGTCTATGACGCCATGACTTCGAATAGAGTATACCGGAGCGCCTGCACGCCCCAGCAGTCGCTGGCCACGATATACAACGGCATTGACAAGGAGTACCCGCGCGCTGTTTCCGAACATTTCATAAAACTCATGGGTGTGTATCCGGTGGGCAGTTTTGTCCGTCTTCATACCGGTGAAATGGGAATCGTCACGCGGGTCAATCGCGACGAATTCCTTGCCCCGGACATTCTTGTCCTTTTTTCAGCCGACGGGCAGCGCCTGGCAACGCCGCACGAGTACAAACTGTCAAAAATCGGCAAGACCAACAATACGAAATATGCCGTGGAGAAATCAGTGAATCCCCGTGAGTACGGTGTGGACGTCGCGGAATTCATTAAGGGAAAAATTACGATTTAATGGTACACTTACTGCAAGAAATACATGGAGAGAGGGAGAGGGATGGGAAGTAAACGCTGCAGGTTGTATGATGAGAACCTCGTGCACAATATCATGCTCTCCACCAGCCTTTCCGTCGTGGAATTCATGCGTGAACACAACAGCGTCGATTCAGACGATGTGTGCGATTTCGTCGAAGCGAACGCCGATTCCATCATCAATGATACGATCAGGCACCTCAAGAAAATGGGCTCGGCAGATGACCAGACCGAAGATGATACCAAGGACGGAGACACCGGTGAATGGCCCATCAAATTGGACGATTGAACCGGTCGTGAAATCACGGTTGCATACCCCGGCCAGAACAATATAGTTTTATCGACCTGCCGTTCATGCCGAAGTGGCGAAACTGGTAGACGCGCTGGACTCAAAATCCAGTGGTGGCAACACCATCCCGGTTCGATTCCGGGCTTCGGCAGTGTCTTCACATATGATGCGGCGTCATGTCCTTAAAAAAGCGGGATCCTGGTGACCACGGGGTGGCATGCGCGGCGGCATAATCGTATTTTTATATACACTTCACAAAAAAAGAGCCTTTGTTTTGCAGTGTCCCGGGTGCCACCATGAAATTCTACAAGGGGATCAGTTCGATTGCCGTGATCGGGAACTACCTGCCCCGGCGGTGCGGTATTGCCACGTTTACAACCGACATGGTTGAGGGGTTGTCCGCCGAAGCGCCCGAAGTCAACTGCTGGGCCATTGCCATGAACGACAGACCCGAAGGATACCCGTATCCGGAACAGGTCAGGTTTGAGATCAGCCAGAAAAAACTGAGCGATTACAGTATAGCCGCCGAATTCCTCAACATCAACCAGATTGATATCGTGTCCGTGCAGCATGAGTTCGGCATTTTCGGCGGACCGGCCGGCAGCCATATCCTGCAGCTGCTCGCAGAACTTCGCATGCCCATCGTTACGACCCTGCATACGGTGCTGAAAGAGCCTTCGCCGGAATACCGGGAAGTGATGCGGAAGCTTGCCGACCTGTCGGAAAAACTGGTCGTGATGAGCATGAAGGCGTTTGGTTTTCTCAGGGAGATCTACGGCGTTGCCGGGGATAAAATAGCCTATATCCCTCATGGTATTCCGGACACCCCCTTTATCGACCCGAACTTTTACAAGGATAAATTCAATGTTGAGGGCAAGAAGGTCATCCTTACGTTCGGGTTGATTTCGCCGAACAAGGGGATAGAAGTGGTACTGCAAGCGCTGCCCGCCGTGATTGCGCGTCATCCCTATGTCAACTATATCGTCCTGGGGGCGACTCATCCCCATGTTCTGCAGACGCAGGGCGAAGAGTATCGTATCGGTCTGCAGCAGCTTGCCCGCAAACTCAGCATAAGCGATTATGTGACGTTCCATAACCGGTTCGTTGACTTAAAGGAGTTGTGCGAATATCTGGGGGCCGCCGATATTTACGTTACGCCCTATCTGGAGGAAGCGCAGATCACGTCAGGGACTCTTGCGTATGCCATGGGAACCGGCAAAGCAGTGGTGTCGACTCCCTACTGGTATGCCAGTGAAATGCTGGATGAAGGACGGGGAGTGCTCATTCCTTTCAATGATCCCGGTGCCATAGCGCAGAAAATAATCGAGCTCCTGGACAACGATGTCATGCGGCATGCCATGCGCAAAAAGGCGTATACGTTCAGCCGCGAGGCGGTATGGAAAGAGGTCTCCCGCCGGTACCTGGAAGTGTTCACCGATGTTATCCTTAAACGCTCCCGCCATCCGCGTCCAAGGCATCTCTCCATCGAAAGCACAAAATCCATCACCGAATTCGAGCTTCCCGAGCTCAAGCTCGACCACATGATAATGCTGACCGATGATACGGGCATTCTCCAGCATGCGACCCATAATATCCCGGACCGTTTCCACGGGTACTGTACCGATGATAACGCACGGGCATTGATGGTCAGCGCCATGGGACAGAAACATCTCCTGTCGGACGATTCCTGCATCGACCGGCTCTGCGGCAGGTTCCTCAGTTTTCTGTTGTACGCATTTAACGCCAAGGAAGGCCGCTTTCGCAACTTCATGAGTTACTCGCGGCAATGGACCGAGGAGGTGGGATCAGAAGACGCTCACGGCAGGGCAATATGGGGTATCGGCAAGACCGTGGCATTGCTTGACAACCACGGGCAGCTCGCCATGAGTACCACGCTGTTCAATCAGGCGATAAAAGCGGTGGAAAAGTTCGAATCGCCCAGGGCGATCGCATTCTCGCTTGTGGGCATACATGCCTACCTGGAGCGTTTTTCCGGCGACAGCGAGGTAAGGAGGATACGGGAAGTGATCGCCAACAAGCTTTTTAAGCGATTCTCAACCTATGCGTCGGAACAGTGGCCCTGGCTTGAGCACTCTTTAAATTACGCCAACGGCAAATTGCCCCACGCCCTGATTCTTTCAGGCCAGTGGATGCAGTGCAACGACATGACCGAAACCGGCCTGCGCTCCCTTGAATGGCTGCTCGATATACAGACCGTCAACGGACATTTTGCGCCGGTGGGCAATCACGGCTGGTATGAAAAGGACGGCATACGCGCCCGTTTCGACCAGCAGCCAATAGAAGCGAACTCAACGATCGAAGCGTGCGTCGAGGCGTTCAATGTGACGCGGGACAAGAAATGGATCGACAACGCAGTCATGTGTTTCAACTGGTATCTCGGTCACAACGACCTCAATATGCCGTTATACGATCCAAAGACCGGCGGGTGCCGCGACGGACTCATGGCTGACGGCATCAACCAGAATGAAGGCGCCGAATCGACCATCGAGTGGCTTCTCTCGCTCATGACCCTGCAGAAACTCTACGCCGACGAAATATTGAAGCAGCCCTCCCTGCCTTCCGTCGACTGACGCGCATATGCGAATTGCCATGCTATCGCCCATTGCCTGGCGCACGCCGCCGCGGCATTATGGTCCGTGGGAAAGCGTGGTCTCGCTTTTAACCGAAGGATTGGTTGCTCTCGGCCATGACGTCACCCTGTTCGCGACCGGCGACTCGCAGACATCGGCCGATTTGCATGCCGTCTGCGGACGCGGGTACGAAGAAGACCGTTCCATCATCCCCAAAGTATGGGAGTGCCTTCATATTTCCGACGTTTTTGAGCGTGCGTCGGAGTTCGATATCATCCATAACCATTTCGATTACCTGCCGCTCACCTATTCCGGGCTTATTGCCACGCCGCTTGTCACCACCATTCACGGGTTCTCCTCGCCCGGCATCCTGCCGGTGTACAGGAAGTACGACCGCAGCACCTCTTACGTGTCAATCAGCGACGCCGACCGGTCGCCGGAACTCGACTATATCGCGACCATCCACCACGGCATTGACCTGGGGCGTTTTGATTTCGTCGCGCGTCCGGGTGATTATCTGCTTTTCTTCGGCCGCATCCACCACGACAAAGGCGCGCGCGAGGCGATTGAAATCGCCCGGGCGTGCGGCAGGAAACTCGTTATCGCCGGCATCATCCAGGACAGGGAGTATTATCGGCGCTTCATCGAACCGCATGTTGACGACAACGATGTACGATATGCGGGAAGCGTCGGACCGGACAAGCGCAGCGAGCTTCTGGGTAACGCGTATGCGCTGCTGCATCCGATCCAATTCAACGAGCCGTTCGGCCTGTCGGTCATCGAGTCAATGGCGTGCGGGACGCCGGTGCTGGCGTTCAACAGGGGCAGCATGCCGGAGCTTATTGTTGACGGCGCCACCGGTTTTCTTGTTTCGTCAGTGGATGAGGCCGTCGAGACGGTCGGGCGAATGCGCGATCTTGACCGGCACGCATGCCGCCGGCATGTTGAAAAAAAATTTACTGCCTCACGCATGGTGAAACAGTATACTCAGGTGTATGAAACCGTCCTCGCGTCAAACGGCAGGAGGTAACCTGCGATGAATCACCATCAAACGCCGGTTGTCAGGCGGCACGGCTGCAATCCCATTCTTACGAGGGATCATGTTCCGTATCCGGTCGCCACGGTGCATAATGCCGGTATTGTCAAGCATAACGGCCGCTATATCATGCTATTCAGGTCGCACCGTACCAACGGCCGTTCCATCATCGGCAGGGCGGACAGCGAGGACGGGTTCTCTTTTACGGTCCGTCCCGAGCCCTTTCTCACGCCGTGTTCAGACGGCGTGTTTGCCGAGTATGAGGAGTTCGGCGTCGAGGACCTGCGGATCTGCCCAGTTGAGGACGACTATCTGCTCGCCTACAGCGCCTATTCCCGCCACGGGGTCAGGATCGCGCTCGCACGGACCGCTGATTTCGAGCAGGTCGAGCGCCTCTCCCTTATCACGCAGGCGGACCTTCGCAACGTGGTCATTTTCCCGCAGAAATTCAGCGGCCGCTACGTGCGTCTTGACCGGCCGCATTCCGAGATATCGCCCTGGTCCATCTGGATTTCGTACTCTCCCGATCTCATCCACTGGGGCGATTCACGCCTTCTCATCAAACCGGCCGCCTATCACTGGGACGAGATGAAGATCGGGCCCGGCGCGCCGCCCATTAAAACCGGACAGGGCTGGCTGAATATCTATCACGGTGTGTTCAAGACCATGGCCGGCGCGGTCTACCGGCTCGGCGTCGCCCTGCATGACCTTGACAACCCGGCCACAATCATCGGCGTCTCGGACCGGTGGATCCTGCAGCCGGAAGATCCGTGGGAGGTGAGCGGCTACGTGCCGAACGTCGTGTTTACCTGCGGCGCGGTGCCTGAAGACGACGGTACTATCAAACTATACTGGGGAGGGGCCGATACCGTGATGTGCGCCGGTACCGCAGACGTCAATGATTTGGTCGCGCTTTGCCGCGACAACCCGCGGCCCGCGCTTTAACCCCGTAGTACGAACCATCCATGAACCGCACTATCGTTACAGGAGACGGTCAGTAATGAACGGCAACTGCAATGCATACCTGAAGGTCCGGCGAAAAAAGATCAGAATCCAGGGCGACCCGTCGCGTGTGGTGACGCGGTTCCATATGCCCTCGGGCAGCGAGCGGGCGCGCGGTATCATCAGGCGCGTTCTGGAACTGAACGACCCGTGCGCCGAAGAGCTTCTTACCGGCGTGTTGCTCGAGTTCTCCGAGCGGCACAAGGATATCAAGGGGATTTTCAAGCTTCATTTCGGCAAAATCACCGGTCTTCTTCCGGCAGGAGCGCATATCAGCCAAACAAAGCAACTGCTTCTCGGCGCCTATTTCACCATGGAGTATTCCATAGAATCGGCGGCCCTTTTTAATCCGTCAATCGTTGAACACCATGACCAGGGCGGCCTGAACAACGGCAGCCTCCGCTTCATCATGAGCCTTCGCGCAACGGGAGAAGGGCATATTTCGTCCCTGGTGTTTCGCAGCGGCGTGCTGGACAAGGACAACACGGTCCTGTTCGATCCGGTGAGCGACTATGCCGAGCGGCAGCACGTGTGGGTAAATCCCCGGTACGACCGGTACCTGTTCCAGCTCAAGCTCAATGAAATGGGGGCGTGCAACGAGGTGACCACGTATGTGCTGGAGCGGCTGCCGGCGACGTTCGAGTACAACGAGCTGCGGAAACAGCTCGAAACGCTGCGGGAATTTCCCGTGTTCGCCCGGTCGCGCCAGGACGAGACCGTCGAGATCATGTTCTGGCTCGCCAATTCCAACTATACCATGAACTTTACGCGCGAGGACCCGATCTGCGAAAAGGTCGTTTTCCCGGTATCAGAAAATGAGAGCTGCGGCATCGAGGACGCCCGGTTTGTCCGATTTTACGACGACAACGGCGAAAGCACCTATTACGCGACCTACACGGCGTACAACGGGGTCACCATACTTCCCCAGCTGATCGAAACCAGGGACTTCAATACCTTCAACGTGATGACGCTCAACGGCAAGGCGGTGCAGAACAAGGGAATGGCGCTCTTTCCCAGGAAAATAAACGGGAAATACGTGATGCTGTCGCGCCAGGACAACGAGAACAACCACCTCATGTTTTCCGACAACATCCATTTCTGGCAGGAATCCGAAATAATCCAGGAACCGCGTGAACCCTGGGAATTTTTCCAGATCGGGAACTGCGGATCACCATTGGAAACCGAACAGGGATGGATCGTGCTCACCCACGGCGTTGGGCCCATGCGCCAGTATTGCATCGGCGCCATTCTGCTCGACCGTGACGATCCGCGCACGATCATCGGCCGCCTGCGCGAGCCCCTGCTTGCGCCGAACGAAGGCGAGCGCGAGGGGTACGTGCCCAACGTGCTTTACTCATGCGGAGCGATCCTGCACCACGACGAGATCGTGATCCCCTTTGCCATGTCAGACTGCATGTCAGGAATAGCCACGGTCAATACGTACGAATTGATCGGGCGAATGATTGCGGATGGTAAGAGATAAAAAAGCATGGAAGGGGGCGAAAGCCCCCTCCTTTTACAATAATGGTGATGTGCGTATGGTTTAATAACGTAAGGAAACCGTCACCCTGCTTACCGCGGGTCCGGCAAACGCGCCGGTCCACGACGCGGGATTCACCAGCAGGTCCAGGCTGAAAAAGTGTTTCGACGCGCCAAGGCCCAGGTAGGGATACATTGGACCAAGCGTGGCAACGGGCTTTGATGTTGATTGGTGAGGAACCGGCTGCGTTCCTTCAATCGTTGTCCAGGTGTTGGCCGCGCTCCAGTTCACGCCGCCCCGCAGGGCGAGCGAATCGAATTTCCATGGCTTCTGAAACTGTTTTTCAATGCCGCCGATGAGGGTATGGGCAAGGTCGTAATCGGTCGTGTCCTCAGTTCCGGCATCGTTTTCCCAGTTCAGGATATCAATGACCGACGCGGCCATTGCCACGGCCATGATGCCGTGCGGCAGGCGCAGGGTCGTCCCAAGGTATGGGATGGCGGTTTTTTCGTTGGTCGTGCTGCTGCGGACCTTTGACGCTCCGGCAATGGGCGCGAGCCGCGAAAACTGGAACTGTTCATAGCGGGCGTCGGCGCCGAAGATGATGTCCGCGTTTTGCAGCCTGCTTGCCACCTCGAACCCGCCGCGCGCGAAGAGGGCGGACTCGGTCTCCATTTTTGCAATGCCGATGGGGCCGATATTGGTCCGTTCAACGGTACCGTTCGCCATGGGCATTCCTCCGCCCGCGTGAAACATGATCCTGACGCTGGGCAGATCAAAGGCAAAGCCCGCGATGAGGCCCGGATGCATGATGGACAGGTCCTCGTGTATCTCTTGAAACGCGCCCGGCACCTCGAGGATGGAATCGTAGGTCGCGCGGTCCCATTCGAGATAGGTATCGAAACCGATGGAAACGGTGTTCAGATTAAATCCCCACAGCAGGTGGGGAAAGTAGTGCATTGCTGACGCGCCGGGTATGCCGGCAACCGGAGTAACGGTATACCCCTGATAATAAAGATTGGCCGCGGCTCCGGTATAAAAGTTGTTGAGCATGAGCCCGCTGTTCATCACGGCGCCGAAGGAAAAAACGCTGCCAGCGGATTTGGTGCCCATGATGGCGCCGCCGTTGAAGTTGATCTGGGCATTGTTCCGGTAATTGTTCATAAGGGCGGGATTGTAGAGCGTCCTGCTGTAGTCGTCAACGATCGCCGCGCCGCCGAGCGCGTTGATACGGGCGTTCTGGGCACATGGGGAAAACAGCATGCCGCTGCAGGCAAGCGATACACATACAGCCACTGTCGCGCGTTTCATAGCAGTCCTTTCGATGTGTGAAGAGGTTCTTGAACGGTAAAATAGTATTCCCCTGAATGGACGATCGTTCATTTCCATGGGATCAGAAACCCGAAATGGTGAACGTGCCGCTGTTGCCGAAAACTTCCGACGCATTGTGCAGCGTTACTTTTATATAGTATCCCGGGCCTGGAACCACGGTTGCGGGGATCGTCCATGTATAGGAACCTGAATTGGTGATGTTCGCCGCGACGGTTTGCGGCGTATTGCCGCGGTCATACAGGAAAATATCGACTGTTCCGCCGAGAGACACCGTGGCGCTCCATGCAATGGGAATGGGGTATCCTACGGCAATGGAGGTGTCTGCCCCGGGTGACGTGACCCTGAGCCGGTAGGCTGATGAGTCGTACGCCTTGACCCATGCCCGGTAGGTGCCCGGCGTTCCCTGGACCGAAAGGTATGACGTGGCTGCGGCATTGCAGAACCATGCGACGCGCGCATCCGTGGTAAGGGTTCCGGTCGCGGTCTGGGTCGGCGTGGTAAGGTTCTGGTCAGACGCGAAGAAGCGCACGGTGGTCGTTGAGGAACAGGCCACATTGACCACATAGAGAAGCGATGTCTGCGAGCTGAATGAGAGCCAGTCGATATCGCCGCGCGGCAGGGAACGGGCCTGCACGGTACTGTCGGTCGGAATGGACGTGGCAATGCCTGCGCTGTCGTCCGGTTCAAACGCGTCCGGCGCAATGCCGCTGATGTTGAACAGCCGGCTGTAAGCGTAATTGGCGGTCACCGAATAGTTCGCCATTCGGATCCGGTAGTTTCTTCCGGTTTCCAGTCCGGTGGGAACGGTGAACGAGGCGCTGCCGCTGTTGGGAGCCGAGGTAACGACGCTCGTCAGGGTACGGTGTTTTTCATCCCACAGGTAGAGCCGCACCGTGGTCCCGAAAAAGGCGGAGTCCGGGGTCCAGGTGACGGAATAGGCGGTGCCTGACGCCCAGGTCGTGCTGGAATCGGGGGTAATGAACCTGCCCGCGGCGACGCTGTCAAACGCCATTGCATTGAACGTATACGCGCCAAGGTAGGAGGTTGAATACTGCCCGATCCGGCAGAAGTAGGAACCGGTCTGCGTGCAGGTCCAGCGGAATAAGCCCGGGCTTGTGGTGGAGGTGAAGTTGGCAAGCGCGGTAACGGAATCAGGGTCACGGTAGAGATAGGTGCGAGTATACGCGGTCCCTGAAGCGGTGAATAGGTAAGGGACCCCGCTGTCAAGCGTCATGGTGACGAAATCCATGTCACCGAGCGTGAGCGTATGGCTCTGCGGCGAGCCGAGCGTGAGCGTCGACGCTCTGGCGCGGTCGTTGTCCGGCTCAAATGCGTCCGGCGCAATGCCGGTTATGGTAAAGGGCTTGCTGTACCCGGCAACGGACGGTGACGGGTAGTTGACCATGCGGATGCGGTACGAACTACCGGTCGCAAGACCGGCGGGGACCGCGTAGGAGTAAGTCCCGTTGTTCGGCCAGTTGGTGGCAATAGCCAGCGCCATGTTCTGTGATTCATCCCAGAGGTAGAGTGCGATCGTGTTTCCGAACAGGATTGAGTCCGGGGTCCAGGTAATGGGATAGGTTGACCCGGCGGCCCAGATGGCGCCGGAATCCGGCGCGATAAACCGGGCGGCGGTAAGGCTGTCGTACCGTGTTACGGAGAAGTCATAGTCGCCGGTATAGGAGGTGGAATAGAGGGTGATGCGGGTGTAGTAGGCGCCGGTGCGCGTGCAGGTCCAGCGCAGTGACCCGGAACCGCTGGTGTTTGCAAAATAGGTGATCTGGGTGACGGAATCAGCGGCGGAATACAGATAGTTGTAGGTACGGGCGGTTCCCCGGTTGATGAAGCTGTACGTGCTTCCGCTGTCGAGAGTGATCGCGACAAAATCGGTGTCGAGGTAGGTGAGGGTGTGGTTCTGGACCGTTCCGAGCGTGAGCCTCGACGCCTGTGCCCGGTTGTTGTCGGGTTCGAACGCGTCCGCTGACAGTCCGCTTATGGTAAAGAGCGTGCTGTACCCGAAAATGGTGCTGCTGGAGTAATTGACCATTTTTATCCGGTAATGCCTGCCGGATACCAGGCCGGCCGGTATCGATAGGGTATAGGCGCCTCCGTTGGCGACCGATGCCGATCGCAGGGCGACACCCCGCGCATCGTCCCAGAGATATAGGTATACGGTGGCCCCGAACAGGGCCGTGTCCGGCGTCCAGGTCACGCTGTAGGACGAGCCGGAGGCCCAGGTGGTCGTTGAGTCCGGAGTAATGAATTTCGCGGCCGTGGTGCTGTCGTATTCGATCACGCTGAACACGTAGGCGCCGAGATACGACGCGGAATACTGCCGTATCAGCGCGTAATAGGTTCCGGTTCCGGTGCAGGTCCAGCGTGTCGACCCGCTTCCTCGGGAAGAGTAGGTGGTTATCGCTGACACCGAGTCAGAGCTTGAAAATAAATAGGTATAGGTATAGGTCGTCGCGCTGGTCGTGGTGAGAATATACGTTTTTCCGCTGTCAAGGTTCATCGACACAAAGTCCGTGTCCTGAAGCGAAAGAGTATGGTTCTGCGGCGTTCCGAGTACGACCGCCGACGCGCTGGCGCGGTTGTTGTCCGGCTCGAACGCGTCCGGAGCGATCCCGCTGATGGTGAAAAGCCGGCTGTACCCGTAAATGGTGCTGCTGCTGTAGTTGACCATTTTAATGCGGTACCGTTTTCCCGACGGAAGGCCTGCCGGGATCGTCAATTGCTGCGTGCCCGTGTTGTTGTTGGTCGTTGACGTCAAAAGGGTCCTGCTGGCCTCGTCCCATAAATAGAGGTATACCCTGGTTCCGAACAGCAGGGTATCGGGCGTCCAGGTGACGGAATAGGACGAACCTGATGCCCAGGTTGTTGACGAATCAGGCGTGATGAATTTTGCCGTTGTCAGGCTGTCGAACCTGCCGGCCGAAAACGTGTACGCACCGGCATAGGTTGATGAATACGGGGTCATGCGCATGAAGTACGTTCCTGATTGCGCGCAGGTCCAGCGAAGGAATCCGCTGCCGCCCGACGAGGTGTACAGGGCCGCGTGGGTGACCGAATCATCGCTCGGATAGAGATGGTGGTTGATGCGGGGCGTTCCGCTGGTGGTAAAGAAGTACACGGCGCCGCTGTCAAGGGCCATGGAAACGAAATCCGTGTCATTGTAGGTGAGGGTGTGGTTCTGGGTCGTGCCCAGGGTGATGGTTGAGGCCTGGCCGCGGGTGTTGTCGACTTCATAATCGTCGTCCTGGATTCCTGAAATCGTGAAATACCCGCTCATGGCGGTGATCGTTGGATCGTAAAAACTTGAGATCCTGACGCGGTACTTGTCGGAGGTGCTGATGCCCGGCGGGATCGACCACTGGTAGGTACCTGAATTTGAGGCGGACGAGGTGATGAGGGCCGAGGAATCCGCATCATTGAAAAGGACAAGCCTAACATTCGGACCCGGCGATCCGGTGGAGGTCCACGTTATCGAATACGAGGACCCGGCCGCCCAGGTGGCGCCGGTATCGGGCGCGGTTATGGTGTATTCGCCGTCGTATTGCGACTGGATTCTGAAAGTGGAGCTGTATCCGAAAATGCCGGCATCGTAATAACTCGAAACCTTGATCCGGTAAGTGGAATCCGGTACAAGAGTGGACGGAAGGGAATAGGCATAGGAACCGGACGTTGCTGAAACGTTTCGTGCGGTTCCAACCGCGAGCGTATCATAATACAGCTGTATCGTGACGGTCGCTCCGACAGAATCGGTTGTTGTCCATTGCACGGTGAGGGACGAACCGATCAGGGCCACGGTCGTGTCGACCGGCGCAGTGACGGTGATGGTACCGAAATACCGGGATTTGATTGTAAAAAAATCGCTGTAATCGTAGATCGAATCGTTGAAATTACTCCAGGCTTTGAAGCGGAAGTTCGGGCCCGCGATAAGCGCTTCAGCAAGAGGAAACGCGTAGGAATTCAACGAGGTTGTCGCGGAATAGGAGTACGTGGTGGGGGCCGTATCGTTATAGAGCCGGATCGTAATGGTGGACCCTATGGAATCGGTGGTGGTCCAGCGCACCGGAACCGTTGAGCCCACACGGGCCGTGGTGGTATCAACAGGCGAGGTCAGGGTGATCGTGCCGAAGTATTTGTTTTTAACGGTAAAATACCCGCCGAAATCATGTTTGCCGGTGTCAGCGGTGCTGTTGATTTTAATGCGGTACTGAATACCCGGAGCGATCGGGGCAAAGGAATAGGAGTGGGTACCGTCGTTTGCCGTCGACGAAACGATGACGCTGGCGAGCGAATCGCCTTTATACAGGGAAATTCTCACATTCGGATCAGTGGCATTGACCGTGGAATTCCACGTGATTGCAACGGTTGTGTCGTTGTTGATGGTACCGCCCGCATACGGGGTCATGATGATGTAATAGCCGTTGCGGGTCGCGCCGTCCGGGACCTTGTCCTGAGGCGTGGAGGGATTCTGGCACGTTATAAGCAGGAGCAGCGTACAAACAGCAATGAGAACGACATGAGCACGTGAGAAGGTACGCATACGGGTTCCTTTTATGATGGGGTAGTATCCATGTGGGTAGGACGCCTTGTGATAAATAACACGGTAAAAAAATTATATCATTAGAGGAGACGGTTTTCACATAGTAATGCTGCTGGCTGCGGTTCGTCGCATCGAGGCCTGTTTTCGGGTCACGAGTCCCCGATTTCCTTTCCAGGCCGCCCGAATGAAAGAGCTTTTTGCAGGGCCTCCGACAGCATGGGAATGGTGAACGGCTTGGCGACAAAACCGAGCGCGCCCTGGTCCTGCATGTTACGAAACTCGTCATTGATCACATACCCGGAAACGGCAAGGACACGGACCTGTGGATTGATTTTTTTGAGCTCTCTGAAACAATCGTACCCGCCCATCCGCGGCATGATCATGTCCAGGATCACGAGGTCGATCTCTTTAGAGTGAGCGCGGTAATAGTCGAGGGCCTCGATGCCGTCGCTGCAGGTCGTGATCGCATACCCGAGTTCCTGGACCATGTCGGTTACCATGGCACGGATGCCTTCCTCATCATCCGCTAGAAGGATCGTCCCCTTGCCATGGAAAATGAGATCGGCAGCGACGTCGTCCCGGTGCGTACCGGCAGCGGTCAGGGGCAGAATAATGGTGACGCAGGTGCCTTTGCCGGGTACGCTCTCAAGCTCAATGTATCCGTTGTGGCTTTTAACCGTTCCGTACACGCTTGAAAGGCCGAGGCCCGTGCCTTTGCCTTTTTCCTTGGTCGTGAAAAACGGGTCAAACGCCTGACCCAGTGTTGCAGGGTCCATGCCGCAACCGGTGTCGCGCAGGGTGAGCCTGATATAGGTGCCTGGCGCGACGGCATGTTTTTTTTGCACGGGGGACCCTTCGAGCACCTTCTCTCTTGTGGTCTGAAACGTCAGTTCGCCGCCATCCGGCATGGCATCCTGGGCATTGATGACCAGATTGGTCAGGGCGTTCTGGAGCTGGTTGCGTTCCCCCATGACAAACGCTGTGGTGGTGGTGAACTCCTTTTTAACGGCAATATTTTTGTTTATGGTATGTCTGCAGATTTCAATCACATCATCGATCACCTGATAGAAATCGATCTGTTCCATCCGTATTTTTCCCTTTCGGGAATACGCAAGGAGCTTGGACGTCAGATCAGCACCGCGCTTTGCGGAGGCAGAGATTGAACACGCGTAGTTGCCGAGTTTTTGTTCCCGCAGCCCGTAATTTTTCTGAATCAGGTCGGCATACCCCGAAATGATCCCGAGGATATTGTTGAAATCATGGGCAATGCCGCCTGCCAGGCGACCGATCGCTTCCATTTTCTGGGCCTGAAACAGCTGGTCCCTGGTGTCGCGCAGTTCGTTGAGCGCCTTTTCAAGCGCCACTGTTTTTTTTGCCGTTTCCTTCTGCATGACAGATTTGAGAAAATCAAAATATGAGGCAAAAAGCCATACCACCGCAAACGAAACCAGGTACACGGCTTTTTTATCATTGTCATAGAGGTGATGTGCCGGGGTCAAGGGGAGCAGAAAACCCGCGACGACAATCGTACAATAGATGCTTATCAATGCATTGCCGAGTTTGCGGTTCATCTGGAACAGCATGAGGGGGGGCAGGGTATAGGACCAGAACAATCCGGTCTCGTTGAAACCGGTACTCAGGGTGAGATAGCTGAAAAAAGCCAGGACCACTATCATGGCGATGAAACGCGGCGCAAAGAGCTTCTGGGAGATCATGTGCCACAGCAGAATCACGCCGAGCATCGCCACAATAGTAAGATCAACGATTGCGATCAACCATTCTCCCTGCACCGCGCGGACAATTACAAAAAGAAGCGGGATCACCATTCCTATGACCATGATGATCCTGAAAAGGATTGCCTGGGCGTGCAGTTCTATAGCGGCAGGATCATGACGGTTGCTGGATGCGACGATCGTTGAAATAGTATTAAGCATTTTTCATAAGGGCGAAACAGCGCCATCTCCGGGACCGGGACCGTGATTTTCCTATAAATGATACAACGGTGGTACCGATTGTTCAATATGAGGGGTTCGCGCGCCGTTTCGTAATCGTGTTTCAGAGCACAGCGCGGTCGTCAGTGCATTTCCGATAGGGGTGATCATGAGCAGCGGTCATGTGCGCTCTCTACCCGTATTGCCGAGGAAAGACGGTAATCCGCCGGTTAGTATCGTTTCCGTTTCCGCGCAACCATTCCCGCGACCTTCATGGGCAGGCCGAACAGCCGGATGAAGCCGACAGCGTCCTTCTGGTCATAGAGCTCGGTGTCGGTAAATGAGGCCAGATCTTCAATATAGAGCGACTTGTCAGCACGCGAACCGGCGGGGATCACGTTTCCCTTGTACAGCTTGAGCCGCACGGTTCCGGTGACGTTCTGCTGGGTGACGTCCACGAACGCGTCGAGCGCCTGCCGCAGGGTCGAAAACCATTGCCCGTAATAGACGAGCTCGGCATACCGTATGGCAAGCGTCTCCTTCTGGTGCAGGGTCTCCCGGTCTAAAACGAGCCGTTCGAGCTCACGGTGCGCGGCATGGAGAAGGGTGCCGCCCGGTGTCTCATACACGCCCCGCGACTTGATGCCCACGAGCCGGTTTTCAACCATGTCAACATGGCCGATACCGTGCTTCGCGCCGATCCTGTTGAGCGCGGCAAGAAGCCGGACCGGAGGGAGCGGCCTTCCGTTCACCGCGACCGGCACTCCTTTGACAAAGGTTATTTTCACGTATTCGGCCCTGCCCGGCGCCTTTTCAACGGTGCTGGTGAGCGTATACACGTCGTCCGGCGGTTCGCTGGCCGGATCTTCAAGCACGCCGCCTTCGTGGCTGATGTGCCAGATGTTCCGGTCTTCGGAATAGATCCGCTTCTTTGACTGGGCAATCGGTATGTTGTGTTTTCTGGCGTACGCAATGCACGCTTCCCGCGACCGCATGGTCCAGAGCGGGTCTTTCCACGG
>JAFGDP010000084.1 GCA_016932075.1 Chitinispirillaceae bacterium
ATTGACTCGGATGGAACGGTGCAGAAATACGAGTGGGATTTCGACGGCGACGGAACCTATGACTGGAACTCAACGACGAATGGAAATGTGAAAAATAAATATAAAGATGGGGGAAAATTTACCGTCGAATTGAAGGTCTCTGACAGTACAGGTTTGGCCAATCGCCTATTTTATAATCTTGCTGCAATCGACTTTAAAGTAAAAGCAAAACAAAACGGCGATAAGGTTGTAATTGGCTGGGGATGGGGCACATTTCATACCGTAGTTATTCCTTCTTCCTGCATAAAATTTCTTTCTGATGGTGATGAGATCCATGTCTTTGATTCTACAGGTATAATTAGCAGTTCATGTCCTGCCGAGTTCGGTTTGATTTCTACAGGATCAATCAAGTACGTTAGTAGCAAAGATTCAATTTATGTATTACAGTGCACAGGCTCGATAGATCTCTGCGCTTTTAACGGTGAGGCTCAGGCAGGATATGTATGCGGCCATAAAATGATTTTTATGTCAAAAAGTATCGACAACGGTACCTTTAGCGAGATATCGCCTATTACTGTTAATTCGGAATCCGCAACTTTTACAGATTCGGCAGTCCTTACTATTGCAGGATTCAACCATGCAGGAAATCCACCACTATCGAAGGTATCGTCAAAATGCTCATCCTTACGTAGCAATACTGCTTTGGCATACATAGCACAGGGCAACTCTTATTATCTTTTCAACATATACAGGAATGGTCAGCTTATTAGAGCATCGTACCCATCATGTTCATACATTGACGATCAAATAGCGGCCAACACTCCCTATAAATATGAAGTTTATATCCTTGATACTGCAGGACAACAGGTATTATTCAAATCTGATTCGTTATGTACGGGTTCTCTTACTCACATTTCACCTATTTCTTTAAATCTGCCACCCAAAGAACATTTCATTTCCCTTAGGTATAATAGGGCACATAGCACACTTGCGCTTCGATTTGGAATTCCCAACGACGAATCCGTATCTGGCGTGATTTATAATGCTCTCGGGAGATGTGAAATTATACTTTTTAAGCAATATATGAAAGCAGGTATGTATGATCTTATATTGCCGCTTAATGGCATTTCACAAGGATTTCATATATTAGTATTCAAAGCCGGAAATTATCAAAAAGTCAAATATCTTTCATTAATGCGATAGTTTTTATTTCATATCTTTCATAAACGGCGGCGGCGAAATTCCGGCCCGGCATGACCTCCACCAAAGACACGGGGCACATACTATATTGATGACAACCCCAAAGGGCCTGCTGACGCAGTCACAATCATAGGCCCGGTGCTCATCACACCATCGAAACTGATCCGGTTATACCACCATTTCCCTTTGTCTGTCTGCCTGTGGGAAAAACCAGCGGCGCACATGCACCGATGAGCGGATATGCATGACGCGTGATGGGATGCGAAAGGCGATTTCACGAAGGCGAGGGATCGTGTACGAGCGGCCATGACACAGGATAGCGTCTCATGAACCTTCATGAAAACGACCTGCCTTTTACTGCACCGTTTCCAGGCGATGCGTTTCTGTCGCGTTATGCGCCGCTTACACCATGCGATGGGTGCGGCGGTATCGTCGCGCACCAGGCCGACGACCTGTTTGCCCTGTGGGAAGCGTGGGAGCGGCAAAGCGGTGTCCGGTGCCCGACGCCGTACTGGGCCAGTGTCTGGCCTGCCGCCATGGTCCTTGCGCACCACCTGCTCAGCAACCACTCTCTTGCTTTTGGAAAAACCGTGCTCGATCTGGGATGCGGCGGCGGCGTGACCGCCATTGCCGCGGCAAAGGCTGGCGCGAGCCGGGTGATCGCGAATGACATTGATCCTATCGCCCTGGAAATCGCGCGTCGGAACTTTGCGGCAAACGGCGTTACGGTTGAAGTGCAGCAGGAAAATATTACCGAATCACATAACCACCATGATGCCGACTTGATACTTGTCGCCGATCTTTTCTATCACCGCACTGCCGCCTCCTCACTCATCGCGTTCCTGCGCAGGGCCAGGAAAAGAGGCGCCCAGGTGCTCATTGCCGACAGCAACCGGCCCTTCGCGCCCGCGACCGGAATAGCATTGATATTCCGGGAAACCGTTCCGGTCGCTCTTGAACTCGAAGGCGTTCCGTACCGCGAGGTAAAGATCCTGTCGCTGTTAGAGGAATAATCGGTATCGGCGTTCGTTATCGGGACCGGTGTCGGTATCCTCATACCCTCCGTAACCATATAAACGAATCCGATTCCGATTGCGATTCCGACCCCGATACCGATATGCTATTTTTGTCTTATGCCGGTCATGGACTTCCACACCCACTGCTTTCCCGACCACCTTGCAGCGCGCGCCATTGAGCATGTCCTTGCCACCTCGCCGGGCGCAAAAAAATGGACCGACGGAACCATGAGCGGGCTACGGCGTTCAATGGCTGCAGCCGGAATAACGCAGGCAGTGGTGCTGCCGGTCGCGACCAAGGCATCCCAGGTAACGCCGATCAACCGCGGCGCGCCGCTTCTTGCCGCCGACGATATTATTCCCTTCGGAACGTTGCACCCAAAAACGGAAACCGTCATCGAAGAGGTCGCGTTCCTCAAGCAGAGCACTATTCGCGGCATCAAGCTGCATCCGGAATTCCAGGACTTCTACATGGATGACCCGGCCGTTTTTCCGATCTATGACGCGCTGTCCGAAGCCGGGCTGATTCTTGTGTTTCATGCCGGCACCGATCCCGGCCCTTTTTCAAACGACCACTCCCTTCCCCACCGGCTGCTCGCCGTGCACAAGGCGTTTCCCCGGCTCACGATCGTTGCTTCACACATGGGCGGCCACCAGGTCTGGGACCAGGTGGAGGAGCTGCTGGTGGGCGTGCCCGTATATTTCGAGACCTCGACCGCGCCGGAAAACTTTGCGCGAGAACCGTTCGTGCGGATGTGCCGCAGGCACGGCATGGACAGGGTCCTGTTCGGCAGCGACTCGCCGTGGTTCGACCAGGCGTACGACCGGCAATGGATTGCCCGGAGCGGCTTGACCGATCAGGAGCTGGAGATGGTGTTCTTTGATAACGGCGCGGCGCTTCTTGGTTTGAAGCGGTAATGCCGCATTGACGCTAGGCCGGAACCCGGGCCGGCTCCTTACGGGGCGCGAGATCAACAATCGCCTGTGTCGGGCAGTTTTTCACGCATTCGCCGCATGCAATGCACTTGGTATTATCGATCCGTGAAAGGAAACTTTCAACTTTAGGGGCTTTTTCAGGAGTTACGGGGCAGACCTTCACGCATTTTCCGCATCCGATGCAACCGACCGTACAGTACTTCCTGGTTATTGCACCCTTGTCTTTTGAGTGGCACGCGACAAGGATCCGGTACGAAGCGGGCAGGATCTCAATCACCTTTCTCGGGCATGCCGCGGCGCACTTGCCGCACCCGGTGCATTTGGAGATATCGACCTTGGGAAGACCGTCATCCCCCATGGAGAGCGCGCCGAACGGACAGGCGCGAACGCAGGTGCCGTAGCCGAGGCAGCCATACGGGCAGGTCTTGTCGCCGCCGCCGGCCAGCTGGGCCGCCCTGCAGTCCTTCACGCCGGTGTAAACGAATTTCTTCGTCGACTTGTCGTTCGATCCCTGGCACATGATCCTCGCGTACTTCGGCTCCCGGTCCTGTATGCTTTTTCCGGTCAGCTCCGCCACGATTTCGGCACAGGCTTTTCCTCCGGGAGTACAGAGGTTCGGCGGCACGTCCGGATCGTTGAGCACGGCTTCGGCATACTGCTCGCACCCGGCAAAGCCGCATGCGCCGCAGTGCGCATGGGCAAGCGCATCGGTTATCTTTTCGACTCTGGGATCGATCTTGACAAAAAATTTCTTCGCTGCGAACGCGAGGCCGATCCCGAACACAAGCGATATGGCGACGAGGAACACCAGGGACGTGCGCACGAGCGCAGCAACATCAACGGATTCCTTTGCCTCCACGCCGCCACCGACACCGGCCATGGCATGGCAGGTTGCCAGCAGAAGGATAAGGGCAATGCTTTTTATCAGGCCGGTGGGCAGGTGTATGGACATGCTGTTCACGTAGGCTACTCCGCAATGAGTCCGGAAAATCCCGCAAATGCCAGCGCGATCATTCCGCTCGCGATAAAGGCCATGGGCAATCCCTTGAAAGGCCCCGGAACGTCCGCAAGTTCGAGTTTTTCCCTGATGCTCGCCATGATCACGAGTGCAAGCGAAAAACCGAATCCGGACCCGAAGGCAAAGGCGATGCTTTCCAGGAAACTGTATTTTTCCGAGGCATTGATCAGCGGAACCGCAATGATGATACAGTTGGTCGAAATGAGCGCAAGGTAGATGCCGAGCTTGTGAAAAAGGCCGGGCGCGATCTTTCGCATGATCGTGTCTGATGCCTGCACCAGTGCCGCGACAATACCGATAAACACCACGATCTTAAGGAAGGTCAGCTCGAACGGAACCAGCACGTATACGAACAAAACCCAGCTCAGCGCCGCGCTTATCATCATGACTATGGTGAAAGTGATGCTCATACCGACTGCGGTCTCCATTTTTTTGGACACCCCGAAAAAGATACAGAGACCAAGAAACCGGGTAAATACGAAGTTGTTGATAAGCGATGCACCGACTACCAGCTCGAACAATTTCACGAATTCGTCACTCATACCATTACCCGCTCCGTTTCTGAAAGAGGCTGCCAAGCCAGTTGAAAAATCCCATCAGGAGACCGGTCGAAATGAATCCCCCTGCCGGCAGGATCATGATGAGCAGCGGCTTTGCGCCGCCGAGAAGCGGGACACCGAGAAGCGTCCCCTTGCCGAGCAGCTCCCGGCAGGCGCTTATGATGACAAGCGCGACCAGAAATCCCAGGCCGCGTCCGATACCGTCGAAAAACGATTTGACCACCCTGTTTTTGCTTGCGAACATCTCTGCGCCGGCCAGGATGGAGGCAAAAGCGACAATGAGCTGGATGTACAAACCCATCTGTTTGTGCGCTTCCGGAGCAAACGCGGCCATGGAAAGATCCGTGACCGTTACCCAGCCGGAAATGACCAGCATGAAAACCGGCAGCCTGATGCGCGAATGAACAAATCCCTTAATTGAGGAGATCGTCGTGTTGACCATGACCTGCACGAACAGGACGGCAACACCCATGAGAAATCCGTTTTTAAGCGTCGACGTCACGGCAATGGCCGGGCACAGGCTCAGCGCGAGCCTGAAAATGGTATTTTCCTCGAAAATACCGCGGCGGATCAGTTCCCAGTTACCGATGCTGGTGGACGCCATTATCCGTATCCCCTTTGATCGTGCGGTCAAGGAATTCGAGTGCGTTTTTCGCGGCATCTTCAGTCACTCCCCGGGTCGAAATCGTGACCCCGGTGATGGCCTGGATATACTCCGTGGTTTCGCCCTTGATGACTTTCATGTGCGCCGCTCTCTTTTTAGCAAACTGATTACGAAACGACGGGGTCTCAATCTCATCGCCGAGTCCCGGCGTTTCGGTATGGGAAAGAATATTGATGCGCTGTATGGCCATTGTGGTATCAACGGCGATCAAAACATGGATATACCCTGAATACCCTTTGCCGTATGATTCTATGAGATAGCCGCAGATCTGCGCATCCTTTTTCGCCATGTAATAATCGGCCGTATGATCGTGGATGGTCCACTGGCCCAGGAGCGCGATGCTGTCGGCCTCAGGCATGATCTTTCCAAGCGCCTCCTGCTTTGCAGAAATGTTGTTTTTATAGATAATCGGCGCAGTATACGCGTACATGAATGCAAGCAACACCCCGCCGACGACATAGATCACCACCAGGTTCAAGGCTATTTTAACGATGTCCCTGCCCGTGATCATTTTGTTTTCCCTTTCTTGACCGTCCCGAACACGGTCCTTCTGAAACCGCGGTCAATGAGCGGTGCAAAACAGTTCATGATCAGGATCGAAAACATGCACCCCTCGGGGTAGCCGCCCTTGAGGCGGATCAGCATGGTGATAAATCCGCACCCAGCACCGAACAGAAGCTGGCCTGCCTTTGTCGATGGGGAGGTTACGTAATCAGTGGCCATGAAAAACGCGCCGAGAACGATGCCGCCGCTCAGGAAATGAAGCAGCGGGTCGCCAGTGAAAAGACCGTTCTCGCCGCCGAATAGCCACGCGATGAGCATGACCGTACCCAGATACGAGAAAGGTATGTGCCAGGTGATATACTTTTTGTATAGAAGGAAAAAACCGCCTGCCAGAAGCGCGACAATGCAGGTCTCACCGATGCAGCCGGCGCGGTTGCCGGTGAGAAGATGCATATACAGGGCGCTCTGGCTGCCGAAGGTCTCGAGCAGCTTCGCGGCGCCCTCGAGTTTTAGAATGTTGAGCGGCGTCGCGCTGGTCACGGTATCCACGCCCACGAGCGAAGCGGTCGGTGCGTTCCAGGTCGTGAGGATTTTTGGAAAGGTAATAAGGAGAAACGCGCGGCCCAGAAGCGCTGGATTGAAAATGGTGTAGCCCAAACCGCCGAACAGCTGCTTCGCTAAAAGAATCGCTACCAATGAACCAAGTATGGGAATGTAAATGGGCGTCTGTGGCGGCAGGTTCAGCGCGAGCAAAAGACCGGTGAGAAATGCGCTGCCGTCGTTTATGGTAACGGGCTTTTTAAGCAGCTTCTGATAGGCATATTCGCTCCCTACCGCCGTTGCGATACAAAGCACGATGGTGAGCACCGCCTTGAGGCCGAAGTACCAGGCGCCCATGAGCGTTGCCGGTGCAAGCGCGATGTTCACGGTCCAGATGATGCGGGCCGTGGTCTCGGCACTTTTTATGTGCGGGCTTATTGAGACTGATAAGGAAGAAGCTGTCTGCGCGCTAGCCATCTAGTGCTCCAAATCAGGGTTTCACCAGCGATTTGCCGAGCTTGATAAACTGTACCATGGGCCGTTTGGCCGGACAGACATACGTGCACGAACCGCACTCAAAACAGTCATGGAGATGATACTCACGCGTCTCCTCATATTTTCCTTTTTCAACCAGGATGCCGAGCATGGACGGTATGAGCCCCATGGGGCAGGCGTCAATGCATCTGCCGCATTTGATGCAGGGACCATAGGTTTCATTTTCCTGAACATACTGTTTTGACAATACGAGGACACCTGAGGTACCTTTGGTGACGGGAAAATCGGTCGAGTAGAGCGCGACGCCCATCATGGGACCGCCCATGACTATTTTCCCGGCTTCTCCCCTGAAACCGCCGCACTCGGCAATGAGGTCGGCGACGGTCATACCGATCCGCGCGAGCACATTTTTTGGCTCGGCCACCGCATCGCCGACGACCGTTACCACGCGCTCGATGAGCGGGTGCCCGAACCTGACCGCATCATACGCCGCCTTTGCGGTCGCCACATTCTGGACCACTACGCCGACATCCATGGGAAGCCCGCGCGGCGGCACCTCGCGGTTGCAGAGCGCCTTGATAAGCATCTTCTCCGCTCCCTGCGGATACTTGACCTTGCACACACCGATGGACAGTGATGTGTCGCTGCCGAGCTCTTTTTTCAGAGCTTCGACAGCCTGTGGCTTGTTCGCTTCGATGCCGATATATCCTTTGGTAACGTTCAGCGCCTTCATGATGATCTTTGCGCCCTCGATGATCTCGCGGGGGTGCTCAAGCATGAGCCGGTAGTCGGCGGTGAGATAGGGTTCGCATTCAGCGCCGTTAATAATGACCGTGTCAACCGGTTTTCCCTTGGGAGGGGCAAGCTTTACATGGGTAGGAAACGTGGCGCCTCCCATACCGACGAGCCCTGCGGAAAGTATAATCTCCCGGAGTTTCTCCGGAGCAACTGACCCATAGTCCCGGTGTTCCACAAGCTCGGTCCATTGCTCCTGGCCGTCATTATCGATGACCGCCGCATTCACCATGGTTCCTGAGAGGTGCGGCACGCTGGCAATGGCGCTTACTTTGCCGGAAACCGGTGAATGGACCGGCGCGGAAACGAACCCGCCTGCGGTTCCAATGACCTGGCCTTTTTTTACCTCATCGCCCGCCTGCACTGCCGCAGCGCACGGCGCGCCAATATGCTGCACGAGCGGGACATAGAGACGCGATGGAACCGCTGCGCGGGTTATGGGTCTGTCTTTTGTGTACTCTTTGCTGTCAGCCGGATGCACGCCGCCCTTGAAGGGAAAAATGGTTAGCATGCATGCCTCCGCTGCATACCCGGGAATGTTGGATACTCTGGTGCAGAGTAATGGGACGGTATGGCGTTGAGCGGTCGAGCTATCGAAGTACTGAAACCGGCGTCACTGGCGGTATTCAATGCAAAACAGTGCATTTTTTACTTCTTTTAATCCAGAGGCAATGCTTCAATAGTGAAAATTTCAAAACATAGAAAAATAATTTATTCCCTCCGGAAAAACCGCACTATTCTTCGATTCTTTTATTCCGAGAGTTTCCTGTTCAGGATAGCGATATGCTTCATCTCTTCATTGATAATCCGGTCGATCTTATCCTTGCCGAGCTTCGGCGACACGAAATCCTTCATACCCACGTAAAACACGACAGAATCTTTTTCAAGGCCGATAGCGATTTTGAGGATGTCCTGTATGGTTTCGTTCCCCTTGAGCAATGAAACCGGGTCTTTCTTCGTATCAAACACATGGTCGCCTGCCATTGCCGTAAGGTACAGGTGCGCTTCGCCGTCAGGATCAGCCGCGACTGTTTCCGCTTCACGCGCTGAAACAGCCGTATGCATCTGCTCAAAGGTCGCCAGATGATCGTCCTCCATTGCGGCAAGGCCCTCCAAAAGCTCTTTTCCGGCAGGAATATTTGCCGCTGCTGCACGGTAGAACCGCGCGCCGTTCCGTTCGATCTGTTCCGCCATGGTAAAAATTTCGTCAGCATTGAATTGAATGGCTCCCATAGTCAGCTCCTTTGTTGTTAACGTTGTTTACCGGTCCTCCTAAAAAATACAATTATCCGCCGCATGCCTTCACCAGTTCCTCTGCAAGTTTCTTGACTGATCGCGCCACAGCGTCACTCATGTCTGCACCAAGCGAGACCGTCTGCGGGTTTATACCGATAAGAGCAATCCTGGTTCCGGTGCTCCGTTTTGTAATATACTCGCACACCATGGCCAGGGAGAGCGCATGGGTCGAGATACTACCGCTTGAAAGCGCGTTTCCTTCCATGACTCTGATTTCGCCCGGGCTACCCTTAAAGCTGATCGCGTCAGCGATGAGCACGGTATCCGGTCCGGCCCTGACCGCCTTTTCAAGGAAATTTTCCGGGGCTACGCCCGCGTCGATACACTCGATCCTGCACCGTCCTTTCACGGTATCAACAAGAAGAGGTCCGGCCCCGTCATCGCCCCGCATCCTGTTGCCAACGCCCATGAGCAGCACCTTTCCGGTGCAGAGCGAACAGAGCTGACGCTGGAGCGGGTGCATCGTGTCCCTGGAAAAAGCAGTGGTGCGCGGCGGCCGGACTATACGGTTAATGCGGTTGCGCGACGGCAGCGGGGGCACAGGATCGTGAGGCGCCGGGCCCGCTCTGGATACGCTTCGCCGTTATCGAATCCTTTGTCGACAACAGCCAGTTCCTTGTGCGACACGAGCATCAAGGTTGGATTGCAAAATGCAAGAGGGCCCAGACGCAGAACCAGCCACCTGAGCTGGTCCGTGGGGGCGATCACACAGCCGCACCCTTCACAGCACAAGAGCTCCTTCTGAATACCGTCCGTGAAATCATCCGGTGAAAAACCGGCATAATCCCATTCAGTGGTGAGCTTGATGCCTTTTTCCGTGGTACAGTATTTTTCGCACAACCCGCACTGGATGCAGATATCGATATGGTGTACCAGCTTACGTACCGGGGGTTTTTCATCCGTCGCATCGATCTTGTCAATGGCAAGGGCCGGGCAGACTTCGGCACAAGCGCCGCATCCGATACACTCTTTTTCGTCGTACCGCGGCCGTCCGCGGTACTGCTTAATGGGCTCGTATTTTTCTTTAGGAAAAGGCGTGGTGTAGGGACGGCTAAAAAGCGACAGCAGCGCGAGTTTCAGGATTCTCCACTGGAAAAGGCTGGGAAGCTTCATTGCGCGCCTCCGCCCTGTGACTCGGATTCACGGTCGTCCTTGTACGCATCGACAACGCTGCCCTTGCAGAGCGGCAGGCCGGCGCGATGGGCCGCGCGCGCCAGGGCATGAGCCGATACCGGAGCGGTCAATGCCAGAAACACCATGCACAGGAGCGCTTTTATTCCGGTCGGGGTGAATCCGGTCATAATAAAGACACCCAGCATGATGCTGCAGGTGCCGAACGTAACGCATTTGGTCGCGGCCTGAAGCCTGTTGTAAAGATCCGGCATTCGTAGAAGTCCGACGCATCCCATAAGATCGAAGAAAAGACCGATGCCGATCAAGACCATACCGATAACGTCACTCATCGAGGTCTCTCCCTTCAAGATACTTGGCAAGCGCTATGGTGGCGATAAAACTCTGCAACGCCCATGCAATCGCGATGTCGATATACCAGGAGCGGCCGGTCGGAATACACAGAACGGCACAAAATCCTACAATAAGAATGCCCAAGATATCTATAGCAACGATCCGGTCCGCCGCAGTGGGGCCGAAAAACACCCGCAGGAGGCAAAGAGCGCTTGAAAGCAGAAGGACATAAAAACAACGCTGAAAAAACGCGATGAACGTTAGGTCCTGGTAAAAAAGGAACGGAAGGCCGATAAAAAGAATGACGTACAGCACTCCCACAAGCACCGCGCCCCCGATAAACCATTGGATTCTTTGTCTCATGTCCATGACCCTTACATCAAGCCGCTACTCAAAAATCTTTTCGAGAATTTTCTCGAACCTGGTGACGATAATCTGCGATGTCGTCTCTATGTCCATGCTCGACACATTGATCCAGTGGATATAGAGTATACTGTGTTCCTGATCGATATCAACAGTCAGGGTTCCGGGCGTCAACGTGATCGAATTGGCGAGAAACGTGAGTCCGGTTTCTGAACGCAGCCGTGTCTTTACCTTTACGATACCAGGTTTTATCGGCAGATCAGGATGGGCGACCCGGAACGCCATGTCGATGTTCGCCTTGAAACACTCCCAAATAAACACCGGTATATAGTAAAGGAACCATATATAACGCAGTGGGTTTTTCAGCAGGTGCGGCCGGGTGATGAACAATCCGCCCGTGATCACGGTAACGAGAAACGCGACAACGACGCCGACCACAATATGCTGCCAATCAAGGGAAAAACAGAGCAGCAGCCACAGGGCAAAAGCGAAGAGAAAGAGTATGATTTTCTTTTTCACGGATGTGGCCTATTCCTTGTTCGTCAGTGCATTGATCCGAACACCAGCAGTGCGTACTCCCGGCCGTTAACCAGTACGTCGGCCGCGGGTTTAAGAAAATAGTCAACCGCTCCCGGTACCACCAGAAGACTGGTAAAAATGCACAGGAGCGCCAGTACGACCATGGACAGCGCCATGGTGAAGGGCACCTCTTTTATCCCTTTCCATCGGTCCTTGAGCGCCCCGAAAAATCCGTATTTCTGCACTTTCATGAACGAAGCCAGGGTCATGATGCTCGCCACTACCGCCGCGAGCGCATAGATGGGATGCCCGGCCTGAATACAGGCGACAATGATAATAAGCTTGCTCCAGAACCCGTTGAACGGCGGAATACCCGCAATGGACATCGACGCGATCAAGCTTGTGGTGCTCGAAACCGGCATTTTCTCCCGCAATCCCCCGAGCTCCTGAAGGTCGCGGGTCCCGGTGGTATAGACGACCGCTCCGGAGTTGAGAAAGAGCAATGATTTAAACACCGAATGATTGAGCAGGTGGAAAAGACCGCCGAGAATACCGAGCGGTGTTCCGAGCCCGATTCCCAGAATAATATATCCCACCTGGCTGATCGAGTGATAGGCTAAAAGCCGTTTAAAATCCCACTGTCCGATGGCAAGGAACACGCCGACGAGCATGGAAAGCGCACCGAGAAACAGGAAAACAGGCAGCAAGCGCGACGGATCGAAAACATTAAACACGATTCGAACAAGCGCATAGATACCAAGCGTTTTAATAAGAAGGCCTGAAAGCATTGCAGAAATAGGCGCCGGCGCAGATGGGTGAGCGTCAGGTAGCCACCAGTGGAATGGTACCAGCGCAGCCTTGAGTCCGAATCCCACTGTAAAAAGAATAGCGACAAAGAGAACGACGTTCGGATTGCCATTTACGAGAAGCGCCCGTGCGGCATCGGCCATGTTTAACGTCGACGCTTGCGCGTAAATAAACGCAATGCCGATGAGAATCAAGCACGTGGCAACGGTTCCCATGACGATATATTTAAACGATGCCTCCAGCTCCTCCTGCTCCGTACCAAAGGCTACCAGCGCATAGCTTGCCACCGAAGCGATTTCGAGAAAAACGAAAAGATTGAACAGGTCGCCTGAAATAATGACACCGTTCATACCGGCGAGCATAAGCATCAGCAGCGTATGAAATTTTTCCTTTGAAGTGTATGCTTGCATATACCTAATTGCATAAAGTGTTACTAAAAAGGAGATGACATTGACGATGACCAGCATGAAACAGCTCAGACCGTCGAGCACCATGCAGATGCCAATCGGCGGAACCCATCCGCCGACTTTGTACACCAGCACTCCGGCCGCTTGTACCGCCGGAATGCATATGATCGACAGCACCGAAAGGGTCAAGGTACAGAGATTTGAAAACAGGTCCGGGACCGCCGGAAGCTTTTTCCCGATAAGAGCGATCAGAAACGCACCCGCAAGCGGAATGATGACAAACAGAGGTGTGCTATAGGCATCCATAGTATGTTCTATACCGTTTCATCCTCGTAACTTCTTGATCTTCGAAACGTCAAACGTACCGTACTTTTCATACAATTTAATCGCCAGCGCCACCATGAGCGCCGTGGTGGCTAAACCGATGACGATCGCGGTCAACACGAGTGCCTGCGGCAGCGGATCCACCATGTTCTGTATGGGCTGAACCTTGTCAAGAATAGGCGCCCGGCCGTTCATCCGGTATCCAAACAGAATGAAAAGAAGATTGACTGCGTACTCAAGAATCGCTACGCCCAGAATGATTTTCACGATGTTCTTCTTAACGACAATACAGTAGAGACCCACGCCGAACAGTACCAGACAGAGTATATAGGTCATTGTTTACCCGCCGTTTTGGTCAGAACGATCATCCCGATAACCACCGCGAAAAGTCCGGCGCCGACCTTGCATCCTATAGCGATATTCGCGAGCAGCACCTGATGGGCGCTGAAAAGCGCAAACGGCACCCCTTTGCCGTAAATATTGATGAAGAAAAATCCGCCGAGAAAACCAAGAACCGCGAGCGTCAGAAACATGAGTCCACCCAGGCTCTCAAACACCGACATCACAGGCAGGCTCGCTTTTTTAAATGCGACCTCTCTTCCGAAGGCGAGGAGAAGATGAACAAACGCAAGAGCGATGATCACGCCTCCGGCGAACCCACCGCCAGGGGTCAGATGGCCGTGAAGCACGATATACATGCCGTACAGCAGAATCACCCCCACGGTAAGCCGGGTAATGGTTTTAACGATCAACGTCATGCCCGGTTGATTGTTCTTTATCATTCCGCACCAGGCCTTTCCGACTTTTGTTTACGACCTACCGCCCGCAATACGGTTAATGCACCAACCACAGCGGTGAATAGGACCACCACTTCGCCGAGCGTATCGTATGCCCTGAAATCAAGAATTACGGATGAGACCAAGTTTGCGGCGCCGGTTTTTACAAGCCCTTCGGCTAGATACGTTTTTGCAACGTTCATGAGGGGATAACCGAATACCGGCACGTTCAAGGCGGCCAAACCGGCAACAATGACAATCGGCGTCACCAGCAGAATGCCCAACGCAAACGGCACGATCCTGAATCCCTCATCCTCGGAAACGTTGTCCCGTTTAATGGTGGCACGCAGCAGTATGATCAGCGTGAGGATCTCAACGACTAGCTGAACAATGGCCAAGTCAGGCGCCTTGAGCATGAGGAACGCCAGGGACTGAAGCAGGCCGATAACGCCAACGGCCACAACCGCGGAGAGAAGGCTCCGCACTTCTACGGCAATGACCGCGCCTATAATCATCATGACAAGTACTATTTGTATATCAATCATACCTATTTAAACAGCACATAAAGAAGTACGATAAGACCCACCAGATACCAACCGATATAAGCGGTCAGCACGCCGCCGTGAAACAATTTCAGGACTTTTGAAATGAAAAAGGTTATTCCTGATCCGACATCGTACAGGTCAAACAGCTTTTTTTCAGCCATGGCATAGATGGCACGGAACGGCTGCATCTCCTGAACGGTACGATAAAAATCCACCCCGGTTATTTCGATATCCCGTTCGGCATTTGCCGCAGTCTCCGACACATAAACTTTATCAAGTATTTCCCCGCCGATATAGGTGGAGCACACACGCGCCTTTTTCACGGTTCCAAGCAGATAGAACACCATGCCGGCTGCAAACGCGATGATGAGTATGACTGTTGCCGGTCCGGCCCACCACGTCCCGGTAAATACCACCTCCTGCGGCATTGCGGGAAGAATCAATCCGGAGAGCGGTACCCGGTAGGCAAATACCCCAAAGACGACACATGCGGCTGCGAGGACAACCATGGGCACCCACATCAGCCATCCAACCTCGGTTACATTTTTAGCCTGTACTGCAGGAGCCGGTTTCCGCAGAAAAGCCGCGTGCAAAACCTTGACAAAACTTGCCAGGGTCAGCGCCGACCCAAGCATTGCGGCGATAAGCCATACGACCCAGAGCACGCCCCCGCCTTTTCCGGCTTCGATGATTCCCTGGTATACCATCCACTTTGAGGCAAATCCGTTGAGCGGCGGGATCCCGGAAATCGCGAGCGCTGCGATGAGACAGGTAATAAATGTGATCGGCATTCGCTTTGCCAACCCGCCGATCGAATCCAGATCACTGGCCCCGGTCTTCTGCTCCACGGCTCCGGCGCAGAGGAATAATCCTGTCTTATACAGCGTATTGTTGATCATATGAAACAGCGCTCCGGCCATGCCGACCGGCACGCCGGTGCCGACACCCAATACCATGTAGCCGACCTGGCTTACCGCATGATAGGAGAGCAGCCGCTTCATATCGTGCTGCACGAGCGCCATCATGACCGCGCAGATGATGGTGCCTGCCCCGATGATCATGAGCAGGAGATTCATGACCGGATTCATGACAAAGACATCGGTGGCGATCCTGAAAAGCAGGTAGATCCCGAGCAGCTTGTCAAGCGAAGCCGGCAAAAATGCGACGACCGGTACCGGCGCTTTTTCCCCGCAATCCGGCACCCAGGAATGAAACGGCATGGCGCCCGCCTTGGCAAAAGCCGCTATGGCAAGCGAGATAAATGCCACATATGAAAGCTCCCCTGCCAACGGAATTGATGCTCCGGCGATTTTCGTGGAACCGGTCAGGTGCCACACGATCACCACGCCAAGGAGCAGGATACTGTCTGAGCCGCCGATAATGATGAGACTCTTTTTCGCGGCAGCCGACGCGTCAGGGCCTGCAAGGCCGATCAGGAGGAACAGGGTTAACCCCAGAAATCCCCACAAGGCAAGCAGAAGAATAAATTCGTTGGCCAGAACCGCTGCGCACGATATGCCCACGGTCCAGAGAAGATACGCGTAATATTCGTTTATGCGCGGTTTGCCTTTCATTGAACCGGCTGAATAGAGCGTGATAAGCAGGCCGAACACGGTTACTGCCAGAAGCACCATACCACTCAAAGCGTCCACGCGGAGAAACAGCCAGTTCCCATACTCAAAAAATTCTGATCCCATTCTGAACAGCGGCCACGCGATCAGTACTTCCGCAATCCCCACGGCAACCGCGATAAGATGACACACGCCTGCCACCGGCCGTGGCATGATGAGACAGAGAATCCCCCCGGCAACCGGCAGCACGACAGGCAGAAGAAAAGGATGTGTCAGCAGTTCCATCATGGCTTATCTGCTCCAGTCAAGTATCGGCCCCTGGTGGCCGACCTCTTTTTTCACGCGTTCCGTTTTTTCCCGGCAGAGCCGTAAAAGCTCGTTCGCATCCATCATCCTATTGCCGTTATATGAATCAACGACAGAGACTCGCTCAGTGCAGCAGTAACACGGATCAACGGCCGCAAGGATTATTGTCGCGTCTGCGACGTTCGCGCCCACAACGGATTCCCGGTTGGTCGCGACATTCATGAAACTGGGCGCCCGCACCTTGTGCCGCACCGGCCGGTTGGTGCCGTCGCTTCGTATATAATGAAAAACTTCGCCGCGCGGCGCTTCGTAGTGTCCCACGCCTTCTCCCGGCATCGCCTGCTTTGGGTTCGAGTCGAACGGACCGGCCACGGTTTTCAGTTTGGTGCAACACTGTTCAATGATTTTTATGGACTCAAACATTTCCAGAATGCGTACCACGGCCTTGTCGAACACGTCCCCATTCTCCGTGGCAATGACGTCCCATTCCACCAGTCCATAGGCCGCGTGAGGATGATCTCTTCGGACATCGATCTTCACTCCTGAGGCGCGGGCCGTTGGCCCCAGAGCGCAGTAGTCGATGATCTGCTGCTTGGTAAGCACCCCCACGTTCTTAAGCCGTGCGTGGATCACCGGGTCATCGACGACGGCATCACGAAACAGCGCCAAAGGCTTTTTCAATCCGTCAAGCATCTTCTGTATCGACGGCAGGTCTTCGGTTTTAATATCGCGGTGGACGCCGCCCGGTTTCATCATGGCATAATGGTTTCTGTTACCGGAAATAAGTTCCATGATATCCAGCAGGTCTTCGCGGTAGCGCCAGACCCACATCCACACGGTATTGAAACCCAGGAAATGTCCGGCAAGTCCCAGCCATAAGAGATGTGAATGGATGCGCTCAAGCTCACCAATGACGCTGCGGATATAGAGCGCCCGTTCCGGCACCTCGATCCCGGCCGCGTCCTCGACCGCCTGAACGCAGGCGATGGGATGGGAGGTCGAACAGATACCGCAGATCCGTTCGACGAGAAACACGGTCTGTTCGAACGACTTGGACTCTGAGAGTTTTTCAATACCGCGGTGATTATACCCGATCTCGATATCGACCTTCACCACCTTTTCACCCTCAATATGCAGCTTGAAGAACTCGGGTTCCTCCTGCAGGGGATGATACGGTCCGATCGGCAGGATTGTCTTTTTCATCGCCATTAGTTGTCGTACCCTTTGTAATCCCGCCGCAGCGGAAATTTACCCTTCGGCCAATCGTCTTTAAGCAGTAGATGCCGCATATCAGGATGGTTCCTGAACGTGATACCGACCAGTTCCCACATCTCCCGCTCAATCCATTCCGCGCCCTTGCAGATCGATGCAACCGATTCGATTTCAGGATTCTCCCGGTCTAACTTCGTCTTAATATTGACCACACAATCCAATGAATCAAACGCCCAGTGATAGAGAACCTCAATGGCCGTCGGCGTGTCAATCGCTGTTGCGATCTGCAGACGAGCGCCCATCTCCCTGAATAGTATTCGGGTGGTTTCCGGTACCTCCGCTGATGGAACCTCCACGAATATGCGACGAGGCGATTTTTCAACAAGCTCAACAATTCTATCGCCGAGCTTCTGCCTCAATTCAGGCACGATCTCTTCGCGCTTTGCAGGCATCCGATTATTTTCCCTTCAACTTGCCTATCAGTTTCACCACCGCCGACAACATTGCCTCCGGCTTTGGCGGACAACCTGGCACATATGCATCTATCGGAATATGTTTGCCGATAGGCCCATCAAAATTATATGAGAACCTGAACATATTTCCGGTACAGGCGCAGCTTCCTATTGCGACAACTATTATTGGTCTGGGAGCCTGTTTAAACACCTCGACCGCCCGGATCGTCGCTTTGCGGTTGAACATGCCGGAAAGCAGGATCACATCGGCATGGCGGATACTTCCCACAAGCACCATTCCGAATCGCTCAACGTCGTATCGCGGCGTCAGCGCATCAAGTATCTCGATGTCGCAATTGTTGCACGGACTTCCGGCAAGGTGAAACACGTTGAGTGATTTCGTAAGGATGTTAACGGCAAAACTCATAGTGATCAATATCCTGCGAGTGCCAGACCGACCGCGAGAATACCGGCCAGGGTCATGGGTCCCCAGAAAAATTTGACAGCCTGATCGATACGGACGCGCGGCGCCGTATTGCGCACGAGTACCGTGATCACCACCAAAAGAACGTATTTCAGTATCCCTAAAATAATCGATACCACGCCACTGCCAAATCCGATGCCGCCCCAAAACAGCGCGATCAGAAACATCGGCACGGTAAAGAGCATCATTGCGCGAGTGAGTTTGAATATGCCAAGTGGCGGCCCGGAGTATTCGATATACGCGCCTCCGGTCAGTTCGGTTTCGGCTTCGGGCATATCGAACGGCACGAGCGTCAGTTTCGCCTGCATGCAGATAATTGCGACAATGAACGCAATGACACCGGACGGCGAGGCGAGCGCCATGGATGCCGCCAGGATGCCGCCAAAATTAATGCTTGCAGCCTTTATTACCGGCACCATAATGGCAAGAATAAACGGCAGCTCGTACGACATGATCAGTTTCATCTCCCGGCTGCCACCCAGCGAAGCTAAAGGATTGCGGGAAGAGAACGAACCGAGTACCACGGCAAGTGCCGGCATGGTCAACAGATAGAGAACCACGATCAGGTCTCCTACAAACGCCTGCTGCGGCCACATGATCGACCGCCAGATGATGGTCGACGCGGCCACCACCCCAACCATGCCGATAAGCGGAGCTGCGAGAAATAGCATCCGTGATCCTTCGGCCGGTACGCAGGTTTCCTTAATCATGTATTTGACTATATCGTAAAACGGCTGCAGGAACGGCGGCCCTGCCCTCATCTGGACACGGGCAGTCACTTTCCGGTCAATCCACGTGGTGATAAGCCCCACGACCGCGGTAAAAAGCAGCCCGGGAAAGACAATCACCTGGAGAATAAGCAGTCCGTACTCCATAGCTTACACCGTCTCTTTTTTCCACTGCGGTGCCCGCACCGCCAGATGATCGTTGAGAATTATGACATTGTCCTTGTCCGACGCTTCCACTTCCTGATACGTAATGGCGTTCTTTACACACGTTGAAACGCAGGACAGATCGCCCTCCTGCATGCGGTTCAGGCAATAGTCGCATCGGACCGCATAGAAGGGGGTGAGTTCGGGATAGATGGTGCCAAACGGACACGCGCTGCTGCAACACTTGCAGCTCACGCACCTGAGCGTATGACGCACCAGCACGCCGTCATCTTTCTTTTCCAGCGCCTCAAATTTACAAGCGGCGACACAGCTCGGATTTTCGCATCGCCGGCATACGAGCGCATAGGAGATCTCTTCGCGCAACGCCCTGATCCCGTGATCGGTGACCTGCGGCTGATAGAGGTAGGAGCACTTAACCGTGCACTCCTCGCACTCGTCGCATTTAAACAGATCTATCAACAGTCGTTTCGCCATAATCGAGTTTCAGTCCCAAATCCGCGATTCATTCTGAACCTGCGCATAAGTAAATACCGGGCCTTCTTTGCATGCGTAGTAAGGCCCGATGCGGCAGTGACCGCACTTGCCGACACCACAGCTCATGTTTTTTTCCATGGACAGGTAAATACTCGACGGCGGATACCCGAGATCGAGAAGCTTGAGTGTTGCAAACTTCATCATGATCGGGGGACCGCACACAACGGCAACACCGCTTGCCGGGTCGCAGGTGAGTTTATTCTTTTCAAGAATCGTGGTCACGACGCCGATATTCCCTTTCCACGAGCCATCGCCTTTGTCAACGGTCATCATCACCTCAATCGGTTTTTTCCATGACTCGGAGATGGCCGACCGGTACACGATATCGTCGGGAGTGCGTGCGCCGTAGCGCACAATAATCTTTTTATAACTATTGATCTCCTCAAAGAGCGCCATGAGAAGGGCACGAAGCGGCGCCAGCCCTACCCCGCCTCCCACAATGAGTATTTCACGATTCTTATAGGTTGCAAGCGGATACGGCTGGCCGAGCGGTCCCCTGATGCCGACCTGTGCTCCGGGAGCAAGCGCGTGCAGACGGTCGGTCACCGCGCCTGCGCGCATGATGGTAATCTCCATACGGTCGGTTATTGCAGGAGACGACGACGGGGTGAACGGCGCCTCGCCGAATCCCGGTACCGAGAGCTCGACAAACTGGCCAGCCTTGAACGGAACAGGTTCGGTCGGCTTGATGCAGAACGTCTTGATCGTGGGCGTCTCCACGATCACATTCTCGATGGTTGCCGGTATGCTTTTATACGGATTCGATTTCATCAAGCGCCTTTTTTAAAACATCACGAATATCTATCTTTCCCGTACACGCTTCGATGCAGCGACCGCACCCGTCGCATGCATACGTCTTCAGTACCTCGGGGAAAAAATTGAACTTCTTATCGAAACGATTGTACAGCCGTTCAGCGCGATGCTGCCGCGGATTCGCTCCTCCTGCAACCTGGGCAAAATTCATATACAGGCATGAATCCCACTGCCTGATCCTGCCCGCTTTATTCCCCTGGGTCATGCCGTCTGCCAGCAGAAAGCAGTGACAGGTACAGCAGGAGAAGTTGCAGGCGCCGCATTCAACGCAGTCTGCGGCAAAACTGCTCCATAGTTTTGAATCAAGCGTTTTTTTGACTGCGGTCTGGTAATCAAGACCTGCACGCAGCCCTTTGCCGGCAGACTGGTCGCTGACCTGTTTGGCGACCTTCTGTCGCTGCTCGTCCCGCTGCTTGACCAGCATTTCGTCAGCCTGCTCAAGAAGGTTTTTACACGGCTCAATCGCCTGCTCACCGCGGGGCGAGCCGATTTCCACAAGACAGCCACTCGCAAGCGGAGACAAATTGATATCAAAACCCTGCTTTGGAAAGGGCTGCTCACCCACGGCAGTACAAAAACATACCTCACACGGCGCCGCGCAGTCAGCCGTCACCAAGAGCGTTTTCTCACGCGCCTCCTTATAATAAGAATCGACTGGATCGTTGTTGAGAAATACATAATCATGGATCTGCAGCGATGAAAGATCGCAGTTTTTTACACCGACAACGATCCGTTCAGGCAATGGGCTTGCTGTCTGATCGTCAAATAGGGATCCCAGCGATGCGCGAGGTGAAAAAAGCAGCGACTTCAGCGGCTCCACCGGCCGGAAGTCACCCAGCGTGTGGACAGCGGCATTCCATGATTCGGCAGAAACTATATGATATTCGTTTTTATTCGCGGCCCGGCTTAATGCAAAAAGCCGGCGTCCGCCAATTAATCGGGTAATAAAGTCATGGAATTGTTCAGCTGTTCTTACAACGTAGGCCATTTGTCCTGTATCGTAATATTATCATCAATAGAATTCGACGAAAAGAGAAGATACTATTCGATACGGAAAATGTCAAAAAAATAACATACCGTTTAAAAAAAAGTTGAACTTAAGAGGAAATGCCGTTTTAAACAGTCGCTTTATGCGAAAAAATTCACATATTATAAATCCGGTTCAGGCAGGATATTTCCCGATTATATATTCCACAAGCCGCTGATTTTCGGCAGTGGTTTCATCCAGGAGCGTTGCAACGACATCTCGCATGGAGATCATGCCTGCGATCTCCTCCCCGGACATCACCGGCAGATGTCGAATATGGTGTTTTTTCATGTTTTCCATTATTTCCATCAGGTCATCATCCTTATTGCCGGTAACGACGTCTGCGGACATGATTTCTTGCACTTTTTTGGTACCGTGGTCAGGAGACGAACAGGTTGCGCAATAATTGATAATGTCCCGTTCAGAAACGATGCCGATGAGCTTCCTGTTTTCGGTCACCATGAGTGATCCGATTTTTTCAGCGGCAAGTTTCTTAACCGCGTCGTGAACCGTTGCATCTTTCTCAATGAAATAGACCTCATTCCCCTTCTTATCCAGTATCTCAAATGCTCTCATTGATTCTCCCCTTACAAGGAACATTACCGGTCCTTTAGACCGGAAGCTTATGTATTAACAATAAACTAAATAACAGAATTATCCGAGTGCAATTATTACTGGTTGTGACGAGGCGGATTCTGCTTATACCTTGACTCTTTCCGGGTGGGAATAGACCGTAAAAGCATTGCCCCGGGCAAAACCGGCAACGGTCATACCCATACTTCGTCCGAGGAGGACTGTCTGGTTCGTGACCGATCCCAGCGAAACAACAATCGGAATACCGCTACGCCGTGCTTTAAACAAAATTTCCGAAGAGATGCGTCCCGATGATATGAGCACGCCATCATTGAATTCGAACGCCGCCAAAAGCCCCGCGCCGATTACCTTGTCGACCGCGTTGTGGCGTCCGACATCATCGAAGCCACGGTCGGGCAGCGCGCCGTTTTTCGACAAGGCGGCCGTATGCACGCCGCCGCTTCTTTTATGCAGTGACGAAACCGTCTGGAGCCAGTGCATGAGGGGTGGGATATCACCTGCCTTTATGGTACGGTCGGTCTGCAGCGGCGACCGCTGGGCCATTTCAACCACATTCGAAAACATGACGCCCCTGCCGCACCCGGAGGTAAAGAGCCTTTTTGTGAGAAGTGCCGGATCTGGAGGGTCGCCCAATTCAACGTGGATGACCCACCTTGTTGAATCAATGGAAATCGAACGGACATCCTGGGCGGTTTGAATAAATCCGGCGGAAAACAGAAAACCGTAGACAAACTCCTTGAGGTTTCCCGGACTGCAGGCAAGCGTGGCGATTTCCTGGTCGTTCGCAAAGATGGTCAGCGGCACTTCAGTCGCCACATCGGCGGAACCGGGCTCGGCTTTACCCTGTTTGACTCGTACCACATCGAACGGGGTGACCATGCCAAACGGCGCGGCGGGCTTCATGCTATTCGCACCTTGCTCCGGCTGGTGTAGGCAATGAAATCCTGCGGCGTGTTCAGGTTCCGGTACCAGCCACTGTCCGCCATTGAAAGGATTCTAGTTCTACAGAGAAGGAAACACTCCGATGGCCTGAGACAGCCGGCCGCAAGCTGCCGTTCCATTACCGGGATAACATCGCGTGTATATACTGCAAATAGCGGTTCAAAGAGGCCTGGTGCGAACGAAGGAACTACGATATCGTGAAGCGCGGCATCGGAGAGCATATGGCGCACCCTGGTCATGTTCACCTCCGGAATGTCGCAGGCGACAACGAAGTTCACGCGGCTAGGGGATTGACGCAGACTTGAAAAGATGGCCATGAGCGGGCCCTTGCCAGGTTGCTCGTCTTTGACATGCAGGGCACCTGGCACAGGATTCTGTTCCTGCGCTGAGGTGCTGATAATGATACCGTCAAAATGGGGGGCAAGAAGCCGGTACAGACGGCTGATGAGCGTCTCGCCGTTAATGCGAAGCAGCTTCTTGTCGCTGCCCATGCGGCTGCTCCTGCCGCCGGCGAGAATAATTGCGTGCATTGTGTCATTATAGCGATGTCTCATCTTATACTCCTGTACCAGCTCCTCTGCAGACAACCGGAAAAAATCCGGTCCGTTAAAACACCACTTTACCCGCGATATCGATCATATGTGCAATATTTGCATCATCCTGACCAGCCAGTTTCGTGCTTAGCAACTGGTATTCTGCAGCAAGTGAAAAGAAACCGCCGATCGGGAAAATCAGATCGCCGTAGAAGGTCATATTGCTCTCAGGACTATCATCGGCAACCGTGGAGGAGACCATTTCATCGCCGAATCCGAGGACCACATTGAAATAGCTGAGCGGCTTTGAGGTCGCCTCGACCCAGAAACCGTTTGTTTCCACGTCTGCCGCTGCCGAGCCGCTCCCGCCGATGGTGAAAATGTTTGCATTGTTAAGGTTGGTCCCGGTCGCGAACTCCGCCTTGAGCGCCAAGAGCGCGTGAACCGGCAGGCTCGCATCAACGCTCACGCCCATGGTTGTGTAGTCGCGGTCAACGCCATACGCGCCGTACACCGCCGCCGCGCCTATTTCCATGCCCTCGAGGAATCCGGCGGCAAGCCGTCCCTGAACAAGAGGGATGCCGGAAAGATTGTCGGCGCCGATCCACGAACCAATGCTGCCCTGGCCGGTCGTATCGAACTTCAGATCATCCTCGCGCGCCGTTTCCCCTGCCGATACCTGCACCAGCGGCTTGATCGCGCCGAGGTCCATTCCATACTGCAGCGTTAGCTGCGGCCGTCGGAACCCATAGTTGCCGTCGTACCAAAGATTGGCATTGGTGTTGTTTGTCGTGGGATTGAGCGGCGAGAAGAGGTCCCACTGCTGGCCTGCCCGTATTTCCAGTCCCTGGACCGGTCTGCACCAAGCATAAGCAAGCCGCATGCGGGGTTTTGCGTTCGCATTCGCCGCGATCACGAAAAAATCAAGCTCAATGAGTCCGCCCATGGTGATGTCGCCGGCGGCACCGCTTCCCCTGAGGCCGAATCGCGTATGCTGGGCCGTAAACGAAACGGCATTCGTATCCGAACCGGTGGCCCGGCTTGCACAGGTCAATGATGGCTGGCCCCACGACGTGACGCCACCTACCGTATAATACATGTCTCCTTTGACAAAGCCATACGGTTCGAACACCGGTTTTTCGGCAACTGTTCCGGAAAGAACCGCCCCTGCAAGCAGAAAAATACATAGCTTTTTCATACAACACCTTTCAATGATAAGGGTTTAACATCCCGCCACCCGGTACAAGGCAACGGGGACATTTCACTATCAACACGGGCGGCAGCAGCAGTCAGCCCGCCGTTACATAGAGGCATCTCAGAACGCTTCGGGATATCCAATGTCCACGAACACCGTTTCGAGCCGGTGTTTGTGGCCCAGCTCCATATTGGCAAGATTGGTAAAGATATCCTGTATCTGCGCATCGCCTGTTGAAGCAGACAGGTCACGATAGAATTCAACGGCTTGCTGCTCCTTTTTCATGGCAAGGGCTATCGCCTCTCTGGGCTCCTTGATGTCGGAAAGCTGCGGCAGCTCCGTGGCCTCGGCCAGTTTGTAGTCCTGCTTCGGCGCGGCGATTTTCATCGGCATGGTCGGATCGTTCCTGAGCCGCTCCAGGAGCTCGAAATGTCCCATTTCTTCCCGGGCAAGCTGTTCGAACACTGTCTTGACATCGGGATTATCCGCAGCTTTCGCGACACGGGTATAAAACGTGTTCGCCTCAAGTTCCCGCTGCGTCGCGATGCTAAAAATGCGCGTCAGTTCAAGTGCATCCATACGAAACCTTTCCCGATTCGGTATCTCTACACCTTTTTACTCCTCTAAGCCCCTGCAATAGTGTCGTCCGCCTAATGAGCCCGCTCAATCCGCGCGGCGCACACCTTAAATTCCGGAATTTTCGCCACCGGATCCAGTGCCGCAATGGTAAGAAGATTGGCAGGAGCCTCCGCATAGTGGAAAGGAATATAAATCGTTCCCTTTCCTATCCGTCTTGTGACGAAGGCACTGGTGACGATCTCACCACGCCGTGTGCGTACCTTTACCTTATCGCTGTTGCTGATGCCGAGCGCCTCGGCATCCTCAATTGATACCATGACCATGGGACCTGCCAGATTATTAAGCCCCCTTGTCTTCCGTGTCATTGTCCCGGTATGAAACTGCTGCAGCACACGACCGGTGGTCATGATAAGCGGATACTCGTCGTCCGGCAGCTCCGCAGGCTCTCTGAACGGAATCGCCTTCATGAGCCCTTTGCCGCGTGCGAACTTGCCGATGTGCAGAACCGGAGTTCCCGGATGCTCCCTCGTGGGACAGGGCCAGTGCAGTCCTTTCCGCCCGAGCCGTTCATAGGTGATACCCCCATACGAAGGCGTGAGCGTTATCCCCTCATTGTGAATATCTTCGGCACTGGTATAGTCCCAGTCCGCACCCATTGCACGGGCAATCCCCTGGATGATTTCCCAATCCGGTTTCGCCCCGCCGGGCGGCTCGACTGCCTTGCGAATAAGCTGGACCCGGCGTTCGGTGTTGGTAAACGTGCCGTCCTTTTCAGCCCAGGCTGCCGCAGGCAGCACAGCATGGGCCAGGGCTGCGGTCTCGGTCATGAACATGTCCTGGACAACAATAAAATCGAGATTGGTGAGAGCTGCTTCCACATGGTGCAGGTCCGGATCGCTGATCATGGGATTCTCGCCCATGATATACAAGGCCCTGAGTTTCTTTTCATAAGCCGCCTCGATCATGGTGGTGACCGTGAGACCGGGCCTGTCCGACAGTGTTACGCCCCATGCCTTGTTGAATTTTTCTTGGACTTTCGCGTCACCCACTTTTTGGTACGCGGTAAACACATTAGGCAGACCACCCCAGTCACAGGCACCCTGCACATTCGACTGCCCGCGCAGGGGATTGACGCCACCGCCCTCCTTGCCCAGGTTCCCGCACAACATCTGCAGATTGGCGGTCGACCAGACATTGTCAACGCCGGTAGTATGCTGCGTAATGCCCATTGCGTAAAAAAGCGATCCGGTAGGAGCCTTACCAAACAGCTCTGCAATGTCCATGAGCGTACGCGCAGGGATACCTGAGATCTTTTCCACAAACGCCGGAGAGTATCTCTCCACCTCTTTTTTAAGATCGTCGAACCCTTCGCAGCGCTCCTCGATATAGGCTTTGTCGTGCCACCCGTTCTTGATAATGAGATGCATGAGCCCGTTCAAAACCGCCACATCGGTACCGCAGCGCTGTGCCGCATAGATGGTGGCATAGTCGGCAAGCTGAATCTTCTTCGGATCGATGACGATAAGCTTGGATTTTCCAAACCGTATCGCCTGTTTGATCCGGGAGGCGATGACCGGATGGGCAGCGGTTGTATCCGAACCGATAACCAAGATCACATCGGCACTTTTTATTCCATTGATATCGTTGGTCATTGCTCCGCTTCCGAGACTGGCGGCCAGACCGGCCACCGTTGAGCTGTGTCAGAGGCGGGCGCAGTGATCCACGTTGTTCGTGACAATCCTCGTTCGCATGAATTTCTGAAACAGGTAGTTTTCCTCGTTGGTGCATTTGGCAGAGCAGAGCCCGCCGATGGCGTCGGCACCATGACGTTCCCTTATGGAAGCAAACTGTTCACCGATATAGGCAAACGCTTCGCTCCATGATGCGGTACGGAAGGTTCCGTTTTCCTTGATCAGCGGAGTGGTCAGCCGCTCGTTGCTTGCGACAAAATCAAATCCGTACCGTCCCTTGACGCAGAGCATGCCGTTGTTGACCGGACCGTCCTCCACACCGGTAATCCGGACGATCTGATTACGCTTTTGATCTACGTGCAGGGCGATATTGCAGCCAACACCGCAATACGGACACACGCTCTCGGTGCGCGCAAGCTCCCACGTACGGCCACGGCCGCGCGCACGCTTGTCGGTGATGGCGCCGGTCGGACAGAGCTGCACGCACTCCCCGCACTGCACGCACCCTGATTTCCCCATGGGGAGATCATCATCAAAAACGATCTTCGTGTGGCTGCCACGCAGGCTGAAGTCCATGATTTCATTAACAACAGTGCAATTATCACCTACTATACACCGGCCGCACTTGATGCACTTGCCATGGTCGACGAAAATGAATTCAGACGAGTCGTCGGTTTCGAACTCTTCGTCCACCCTAAAGGTCGGCCGTTCAATACCCAAGTAGTAGGCAGCATCCTGCAGTTCACACGCGCCGTTCTGTTCGCACGTCAAGCAATCATGCCTGCCGGAGGAAAGCAGCAGGTCGATCACGAGCCGCTGCGCCTGCAGAACTGCTTCGGAATTGGTGGTGACCTTCATGTTGTCCCTGACCGTCACGGTGCAGGCGGTTTGCATTCCCCGCATGCCTTCGATCTCGACAAGACAGGCACGGCATTTGCCGGCCGGACCGGTCTTCGGGTGGTAACAGAGTGACGGGATATAGACGCCGTGCGCCCGTGCGACTTCGAGCACCGTCTGCCCCTCCACCGCGTCGAGCGTTTTACCGTTGATACTAATGTTCATGAGTACCTCTTAGTGCAATGTATGTTTTCTACTTTCCGACGGATCTTCCCCTGTCATCACCGTATCTGCCGGGCACATCAGACCGTCAGCACCTCAAATTCGTTCCTGAATTTCCTCACCATGGCCCTGATCGGCATGGAAAAGGCGTCACCGGTCGGACAAAGCGTCGTACCGATGATGGTATCGCACAACCGTACGATGGTGTCGATATCGCCCGTCGTACCGCGACCTTTTATTAAATTGTCAAGCAACCCGGCGATCACCGCCGAACCTTCACGGCACGGCGTGCACTGACCGCATGATTCATGCGCGTAAAACCGTATGGCCCGCAGTGCGATACGGGGGATTGAGACGGAATCATTCATGACGATGATGCCTCCTGATCCCAGCATGGTGCCTGCGGCGGCGCAGGAATCAAAATCCATGTTTAATCCTGCAGCTTCTTTGGCAGTGAGAATCGGTACCGAAAGTCCGCCAACGATAACGGCCTTGAGCGTTCCCTTGACGCCTCCTGCCGCCTCAAGCAGCTCTTTGAGCGGGGTGCCAATCGGATATTCGTACACTCCCGGCTTGTTCACGTGACCGGAAATACCGAACAGTTTGGGTCCAAAATTGCCGGCAGTACCGATAGCCCGAAACGCTTCTGCACCATTGTCTACTATATAAGGAATGAGAGAAAGAGTCTCAACATTATTGACGATCGTGGGGCATCCGTACAGGCCAACATTCGCAGGAAACGGCGGTTTAATTCGCGGGCATCCCCGTTTGCCTTCAAGCGACTCGATAAGCGCGGTTTCTTCCCCGCACTCATAGGAACCAGCCCCTTTATGTACCACAATATCGAGATCTCCGAGAATCCCGTCTTTCTTCGTCTCTGCAATCGCGGACTCGAGGATGTCGGCGATCCAGCGGAATTCGCCTCTGATATAGATAAACGCCTTTTTGCTGCCGATTGCACGGGCAGCAATGGCCATTCCCTCAATAAGAAGGTGCGGATCATACTGCATGATCTGACGATCCTTGAAGGTCCCGGGTTCTCCCTCATCAGCATTACATATAAGATACACCGGCCTTGGATCGTTTTTAGAAAGGAAACCCCATTTCATTCCTGCCGGAAACCCTGCGCCACCTCTGCCGCGAACTGTCGCCTGTTTAACCATGCCAATAATGTCTGCCGGTTCCATGGTTCGCGCCTTTAACAGAGCAGCATAGCCGCCTGATGCGCGGTATGCTGCAAGATTGACCGGTTTCCCCTTGCCGCGATTTTTGAGAAGGATATTGCACGCTGATCCCCAGTGCGATTCGTCCTGTCGCGCCGGAATTTTGCCCTTAAGCAGGGAATCAATCAGCGCATCGGTTTTTTCAACGGTCATGTTTTCAAAGTAGGTATCGTTCACCTGGATCACGGGACAGGTGCCGCACGAGCCAAGATCCTCGACGATTGAAAGCGTGAATAAACCATCCGGAGTGGTCTCTCCTGCGCGAATGGCAAGCCTTTGTTCGAGATGCGCAACGATCTTTTCTGCGCCGGTAAGCAGGCCAGGAATATTGGTATCGACCTGCAGATTCCAGGTACCGACCGGTTTCGTATTGAACATTGTATAATACGTAGCAACCCCGTAGGTCTTGGATACGGTCGTACCCACGAGCGAGGCCACATCGCGGATGCTTTCAGAAGAAAGAAATCCGTTGTTTTCCCTTTGCGCACTATCAAGAGCCGGAAGCAGCGCTGATCGTTTGTTCGGATACCGTGCAGTTTTTGATTCAATACCTTCTTTTATCATGGGATTCATAGCCGTCATTTCCAATCCATGTAGTGTATCCGCTTTTTACCGTTCAACTTATCATCATCATCGCAGTCAAAAATACGGCAGGACAGGATCGGCCTGCCGTATTCATTATCTTGGGATTATTACTTCTTCTCGGTTCCTTTCACATACACAAACCAATAAATGCAGGATACCATGATTGATCCGCCAACAATATTACCCAATGTCGCAAGAAGAATATTGCGCGCCGCATTGCCCACGGTCAGCGCCTGAAGCAGGGCAGGATTTGCCAGTTCAACTGCCTTGGGCAGAGTCTTTGCGATAAGTCCCGAGGGTATGAAGAACATGTTGGCGACACTGTGCTCAAAGCCCATGGCAACGAACGCCATAATAGGAAAGAAAATACCGAAAATTTTCCCTACAATATCGTTCGAGGCCAGCGCAAGCACGATGGCCAGACAGACGAGCCAGTTACACATAATGGCCCGGAAAAAAATCTCGGACGAAGCGAGCCCGCACTTGGCCCCGGCGATATTGATGGCTGTTGCACCGACTGCTCCGTTGTTGAGGGCTGACATTCCCGAAACCATCCATGCGAGCAGAAGCGATCCTGCAAGGTTCGCCATCCATACAACAACCCAGTTTTTCGTCATGCTGCCAAAGGAGATCTTTTTCTCGAGCAGCGCCGTCGGCATGAGGCAATTGCCGGTAAAAAGCTCTGCCCCGGAAATGACAACAAGCATGAGGCCGGTGCTGAACACGGCTCCTCCAAAGAACTTCATGAGCCCAAAAAACGTACCGTTCCATCCGGTGCTCACAGTGGTGCACAGCTGGGCTCCAAAAGCGATATAACATCCGGCAAATATACCAAGGAAAATCATTTTCGCCACCGGCATATTCGCCTTCATTATGCCTACGGCAACAAGGTTCTTCTGCACTTGTGCAGGAGCGTTGAAATTAGGTTCAGGCATTACTGACCCCTTTCAGTGTTTTTAGTTAATGAAAAGACCGCAGACTTTACGACCTTGACTGTTGTGAAAAATGGTGCAAAAAAATTAAGCTTATTTTTTTATCAGATAACCCTTCATGGCTATTGTATTTCTATTTTATGCGTTGACACCGCTGGATACATGTTCTGCAGCAGTATCAGTCGTGATACTATGCTTTGGGGTGTTAACGAAATAGATCAATTGCTCAAGCTCCTGGACCAAATTGACGTTATTGACCGTGACCGTACCCAGAGGGTACTGAAGAGTACAGGGCGCGAAATTCAGCACACCATGGATTCCACATTCAACTAAATAATTGAGTACGCGCTGCGCAGAAATCTCCGGTACGGCAAGTATGGCAATCGTTATAGCATTCTCTTGTATAAATATCTTTGCCTGTTCAAGAGGAAAAACCGGGCAGGGATAGCTTTTGGAACATTTTGAAGGATCTATATCAAAACCAGCAACGATAGAAATGCTTTCCCGCTCAAATCCGCGATAATTAAAGAGTGCTCTACCAATATTACCCAAGCCGATCAGAATGACCTTCTGGGATTGTTCCTTGAGGAAAATGGAATTCACTCTCCGTAAAACCGTATCTATATTATAGCCCCCCCCTTTTTTTCCCATTAATCCGGAAAAAAGAGAAATCCTTGCGTATCTGGGAACTGTTTATACCAACCGTCTCAGCAAGGAAACTGGAAAAAACGCTTACAAATCCCAATTCTTTGAATGTGCGCAAAGCAATCCGGTATTGTGAAAGACGCTGAACCGAATTTCTGCTGATGGACGATTCCGGGGATTTATGTATCGAAGACTTGCTACTTCTCTGTAAAATGAATCGCGCTCCCTATCTTTTTATTTTTAAAAACTTAGTAAACAATATTTCACATTTTTACCTTTAAAATGCAATTTTTAAAAAAGATTTTTAAAATACTTTAAATCACAATAAAAAACCACTGCTTTTTCTGTTCTTGATTAATTGTATCCTTGCTATTAATCTCAATTAAATGCAAATCAAGTCATTAAATACTATTTAAACCACTTTTAAATCAGGCTGACTCTTCAAATTTGCAGAATAGCATTTCCAAAGGCGTGATTTTTATAAAAAATCGTCCTTGGATATAACTGCGCTTATTTTTAATCTTATGCGAAAATCCTTTAAAAAATGGTTTTTAATCGGTAATCAGCGGGTATCCCTTTACAAGATGCTGTGTTAGAAGATACAATTAATCTTTACGGGTCTATCACTCATCCTCAGATTAGCAAACGGAATTCTCCATGCTCGAAAAAGTCGATCTGAAAAAATCCGTTACCAAATCAGCCTTTCATGACCGTCTGTCCCGCCTTGAACCGGCCTTGGGCAGACTGCAGCGCGAGGCCCTTGATCTGGGTATACCTGTCTGTATCGTATTCGAAGGTCTTGATGCGGCAGGCAAAGGCGCACTTATAAACCGGCTCATTTTAGCAATGGACCCTCGAGGCGTTACCGTGCACTCCACCAAGCCGCCTTCGGAAGAGGAGGCACTGCGGCCGTTTCTCTGGAGGTTCTGGGAAATCACTCCTGCAAAGGGACGCATCGCTCTCTTTGACCGGAGCTGGTATAACCGCGTCCTCAATGAACGGGTCGACAGGTCAACCAAAATGAAAGAGACCACTATTGCCTGCACACAAATCAAGGCTTTCGAACGTCAACTCACCTCGGGCGGCACGCTCATCCTCAAATTTTTTCTCCATATCAGCAAAAAAGAGCAAAAGAAAAGGTTCAAAGCATACGAATCCAACCCTGCAACCGCCTGGAAAGTGACCAAGGGGGACTGGAAACGTCACAAGCAGTATGACCGGTATGTTGAAGCGATGGAAGAGCTTGTCAGCAGCACCAGCACCACCAATGCGCCCTGGACTCTCGTCGGCAGCAACGACCTCCGGCTTTGCCACGATCACGGTATTTTCCACTGTTGAAGCAGCTCTGCGCCGCGCCATCACCATGGCGCGCGGCGATATTTCCGCCCAGGACAACAGATCGTCGCCTGCTGCTCTTGCCACGCTCAAGGGTGCAAATAGCATGCTGGATAAGGCGGACCTGTCACCTTCGCTTACACGGTCCGAATATGACAGGATAATGAAACAGCATCAGAAATGGATGTGGGACCTTGAGCACCAGGTCTATAAAAAACGGCTGCCGGTTGCGATTGTGTTCGAAGGGTGGGACGCGGCAGGCAAAGGCGGCGCAATTCGCCGGCTTGCGCGTGCCATGGACCCCCATGGCTATGAGGTGGTGCCGTTTGCTGCGCCCAATGATGTGGAAAAAAATCACCACTATTTATGGCGGTTCTGGAAAAGTATCCCGAAGGCCGGACATATTACCATTTTTGACCGATCATGGTATGGAAGGGTCCTGGTGGAACGCGTTGAAGGATTCTGCTCCGAGGAGGAGTGGCAGCGCGCGTATGGCGAAATCAATGAAACAGAGGAGCATTGGGCCTCATTCGGTATGGTTATCATTAAATTCTGGCTGCATATAGACCGCGGCGAGCAACTGAAACGGTTCACCGCGCGCCAGAAAAATCCGGAAAAAAAGTGGAAAATAACGGATGAGGACTGGCGCAACCGGAAAAAATGGAATGAATACAAGCGTGCCATTGATGAGATGCTCCTTCTCACGGATAAGCCGCATGCTCGATGGACCGTGGTTGAGGCGAATTCCAAGACGTATGCCCGTATCAAGATAATTAAAACGGTTATACAGACCATCGAAGACGCGCTGTAACGCAATCCGTCGCCTGCACCGGAAACCCTGCATGTATTTTTCTGTACATGTCTTTGTCGGTGTCGGTCATCATCCCTACCTGGAACCGCGCCGTTCTTCTCGAACGGGCGGTGAGATCGGTACTTGACCAGACCTTTCGCGAATTCGAGCTGGTGGTCATTGATGACGGATCCACTGACCATACGGCACTGCTTCCGGTTTTTGCCTCAGGCCAAAGACACCTGCGGTACCTTCGGTTTTTGGAAAACCGGGGCGTTGCGGCGGCGAGGAACGCCGGCGTCCAGGCAACCGGTGCGCCTCTGATCGCGTTTCTCGACTCGGATGACCAGTGGCACCCGACAAAACTTGAAAAACAGGTGCGCTGGCTTGAACAACACCCCCGGTACCGGATTGTTCAGACGCGGGAGATCTGGATGCGCCACGGCAAACGGGTGAATCCGCCGAAAACCCATGAGAAATTCCAGGGCGACCTGTTCAAGGCAAGTCTTGAACGGTGCATGATCACGCCCTCGTCAGTCATGCTCGAACGTGCGCTTTTCAAAGAAACCGGCGGATTCAACGAAACCTTTCCCGCATGCGAAGACTATGATTTATGGTTGAAAATCACCTGCCACTACCCTGTCGGCCTGGTCGATGAGTATCTTCTCACTCGCTGGGGCGGCCATGCCGACCAGCTCTCGGCAACCACTCCGGTGCTTGACCGGTTTCGTATTCAAAGCCTGCTGGACCTGCTTACAAGCAACCGGCTCAGTCCCAAGCAAGCCAGGTGGGCGAGGAGGTGCCTTAAACGGCGGGCGCTGATAGCGGGACAGGGGTATCTTAAACGAGGAAACCAGAAAGAATATGAAAGACACCTCGCAATCATCAGGCTCTTTGAACAGGACCGTTGATCTCTCCTTTGAAACGGTTCCCCTTGAACGGATCAACCTTCCCTGCGATCTCTTTGATGAGCGAACCCCTTTTGACCGGGAAGCGCCGGCACTCTTTCTGCCGCTCATTGTCCGGAAATCACAGGGCTCCTTTGCCATAATCGACGGCTGCAAGCGATACCGTCTATCAGCAGAATCCGGGCATAAACAGTGCGCCTGCGGCATTATCAACCAGGAAATGGATGAAAAACAGGCCGGGATTCTCCGTATACAGCTTAATGCGGGGCGCCGGCTTCTTGCTCGCGAGAAGCTGCTGTTTGTCCGCTGGCTGAACGCCAACTGCGATCATCAAACGTATCAAGACATTGCATCAAAGCTCCTGTTAACGCCTTCTGAGCGCTACGATTATGAAAAGCTGTCTGGTTGCGGTGACCAGCTCATTGAAGCGGTAATGCAGGGGGCGGTGGACCCTGCTGTCGCCCCTGCAATGACGCACCTCTCACCAGAAGAAACCCAATCGCTTATCAATCTCTTTGCCAGCGTATCGTTTTCGCGTCAAATGCAGCGCGAACTTGCCGAATGGCTTCACGAAATCGCGTTCATAAAAAAAATCCGCCTTGCGTCTCTTTTAGCCTCCCCGGACGTGGTTGCCACCCTTTCACACGCAACACTCAATGGCCCCCAGAAGGCTGCACGGTTTCACGAACAGGTATTTTCTTTGCGGTTTCCTCTGTACGCAGCAGCGAAAAAGGCGTGGACCGAGCATTCGCGAAGGATAAATCCCGATCCGAGCGCCATAAGCTTTCATGCGGCACCCTTCTTTGAAAAAAACAGCCTTGAGATCCGGGTAAAGGCACGCACACCGCAGCAAGCGCTGCGGTCCGTGGGCAGCCTTGCAGAACTGGACGCCTCTGCGTGGGAAATGCTCATCCATCCTGCGCAGCACCAGGAAACAACATCCCTGGGCAGCAGCCTATAAGGAGCTCATTTGAACTCAGACCAGGTCAAAAACCATATTTACGAGCATCGTAAAACCGAAAGGTATCCCGGTGAAGGACAAGATCTATAATTTTATTCTTGAGCACAGCTTCAAGATAATGATCGCCGGCTTTGCCGTAAGCGCCATTGGCATTATATTTTACTCCCAGGTACAACGCAAGGACCCGCAGCTCAGCACCATTGCCTTTGCCACCACTGCCGCCGGCATAGCTATTTACCTGGTCGGCAGGATAGCCCTTGTTGTCCAAAGGCGAAAGGAGCGCAGAGAAAGAATGAAGGCGGCCAAAACCCCGGATGGCGAACAAGAGGAAACGCCGTGAAAATCAGAGACTTGCTCTCGAAAAACAGCATTCTCATTGATTTGCAGGGAACCGACAAGGTGGAGATTCTGACCCAGATGTCGCGCCATCTAGCCCTGCTCCATGGCTTAAGCGATCAGGAAACCATTATCCGGAAAATTCTTGATCGGGAAGCGGAGATGTCCACGGGCATCGGTTTCGGTATCGCCATCCCCCATGCCCGCGTGCTCCAGATTGACCGGCATTATATGATCGCCGCCCGCTCCATCAAGGGTGTTGACTTCTCCGCGATCGACGAACAGCTTGTCCACCTTATTTTTATGATGATCTCTCCGGCCAACACCTCGTCCGAGCATACCCAGGTTCTCTCCTCGCTTTCACGTATCATGTCGTATGAAGACATGAGAAAAAAACTCCTTGCCACAGATGACGCCGAGGCGTTCCTCGATCTGATTATAAAGGGTGAAGACAAATACGTGGAATAGGCTTTTCAGGCAAACAGTCCGGCCAGCGCTTCCTGCTCACTGTTATAAAAAGCCAGATACTGTTCAGCGCCAAGGAATTGAAGCACCTGTTTGACTGCCCTGTTTGCGCCGAACGTCCGGCATGTTCCCTGCTTTTTGACTATCCGGTCGAGCATATTCATAAAAACACCCGCGCCATTGCTGTCCATTGCAGATAGTGACGAGATATCAAAGATAAAAATCTGGACTTTCGGATCCGGAAGGAATTGCCTGCATGCGCTCATGTCGTGACTCGAGATCATCTCTCCGGAAAGGGTGATGCGATAAATATTTTTTTCCACCTGGGCGATAAACAGAAAATCCACCTTGCGTTCGGAGAGCTTCTGCTTCCATAGTTCATCATGGGAGATTTCAAATTCAACATCGGTATGGTACATGGGAAGAATCTTGTCAAGATGCAGCGATGTCAGAAGGTCAACGATCTTCTTGGCAACATTGACCAGTGCCATGACGCCACCGCCCTGATTAACTTTTTTCTGGAGCCGGATCAGGATGCCCAGTCCTGAACTGTAGAGCGCTCGCACATGGGAAAAATCAATGACAACCCGGTCAGCCTTGCCCGAAAGCTTCCTTACGATCTCATCCTCGATGGCTGTATAATCCTGAACAGTAATGCTCTCCGGCATGAGTACCCACAGATATCCGAGCCGGTTTTCAAAAACCAGACGGTTTTTATCGGATAATTGATCATGCGCCATATTCGATCTCCGCTTTATTGAGTCTGAAACGGGTGTTGATCATGGTCGATGAAACAACAAAGAAACGGTCGTACAGCTGAAGCTCGCAGCCCTGATAGGCATTGTTTGCCACTTTTATGAATCCGTCCCGGGATTTGGTGCTGGTCGCGTCGATTTTCTGCCTGGTTTCTTCCATCTTCTGGTGAACATATTTGATCTTCGTGTTACTGGCATTGTAGGCATCGATCCACTTTTTAACCTCTGCCAGCTGACGGCCGGTTGCTTCACCGTGGAACTTTTTAAGCATTGCCGACTTTGTTTTCAGCTGCTTTTCAATGGGTTCTATCTCCTCGGCAAGTTTTTTATCGAGTTCCACGAGCTCCTTGAGTTTCTCTTCAAGAAGCACGCGCTCCTTATCGAACAATACCACCGTGGTCTTGATCCCTTTGGCCGAACCGATGTTTCCGGCGGTAATGAATTTCTCGGCACGCGTGACGCCGCCCATGATGCTGCCGTGGTTGTCCCTCGTCTGCAGGCTGTAACAGGTCGTCTGGCAGTTGAGCAGGTATTTTTCCACAATCAAGGTTCCCTCGGTGACAATCGTCGCATCCTGCGCAAACGCCACCTGGATGCTCTTTTTGGCGCTGATCACCGTCTCGTCCTTGCCGATGATTCCCCGTTCTATATGCACCTCGCTGTTTCGCGAAAAGACCCTGGCCGCCTCCACTTCTCCCTTTATATGGATTGAACCCTCCGCCTCGATGGCGAATCCCGGCAACACGTTCCCGTGAACTACCACATCGCCGCTGTATTTGATATTACCGGTACTGAAATCGACGTCCTTTTGAATATCAAGAAGCTCAATTACGTTGATGATCGCCCCATCCGTATAAATAATGCCGGAAGCGGTGGCGACAAGCTCGTTGCCGTCCTCTGATACGCTGGTGTTTCTTCCTGCCGGCATCTGCAGATCTTTTCCCGGTGTTGCAGGAAGCGGTTCGCCCGTGATGGCGATGCCGGCTTTCCCCTGGGTCGCGGGCTTCTTCCTCGCAATGACCTGTTTTGCAGCCACCGAGGTAAAGCTTTTTATCTCCCGGTAATCGACTTTGCCGTCTTCCCTGACCTGGGGCCGCGCATCCGGTGATATGGACACGAGAAATTCAAGCGTTGCATCCTCGCCCTGGACCGGTTGCGTTGCCAAGGCCACTTCGAATGATGTCTTGAACAGCTGCTCGGTGCAGATTTTTTTCAACACCTCGTGCTGGATACCATGCCGCACCCCTTTCCTCTTGAGGAAATGGAGCAGCTTTTTTTCGGTAAAATGGACGCCGGTAGACACCGCTGCCGGCGACAGGGAAAGCGTCACTCTATCATTGGTCAGGCTATATTGAATGTACTGCTCTATCTCAGAGTCGTAGTATTCGAACAGCGGGCCTATTTTTTCCAACACTCCCCTGGCACGGTTATACACGTCGGATATCTTGGCAAAATCATAGTTAAGGACCAAGGCCTGATCGAGCTCCTTAACCATGTCCTCAAGTTTGGTTTTTTCCTTTTCCATACGGCTGATTTTAATGAAAACGCCGTCGATGCGTTCTTCAACCGTTACAAATTTTGAAAGCGGGTTCGCCATGAGACCTTGTTTCCTTGCGGTAACCAGGATCCGCCCGGGTCAGCGAGGTGCGCACTATCACGGGTAATAATTATAATAGATTATATTGCAAGGAGTTATTGATTGCAAGTAAAAATGGCCGTCCCGCGTCAGCTGGTCCTCGTGACGAACATTCCGGTTTATCGAACGATACGCTCGATTTCCATTGCGCAGCGGCGCGCACCGTTTGAAACAGGCGGGCTGACCTTTCCGCGCTTTTCTACAGCGGACAGGATGTCCTTCCAGGCAAACGCTCTGAACTGGTCACCGGTGATCCGGTACCCTGCACCCCACTGCGCAATCGCGCTTTCCAGTTGTGACGATTCGGCAAAATCGTCCCTGGGCAGATACATGCATGGCGTGCCGTGCAGCACGCATTCGCTTACCACGCAATAGCCTATCTTACACACTACGAGGTCCACGGACGCGGCGAGGTCCTGGTAGGGAAAATCCTACTTGGAAAACCAGATGATCATATTTAAAATTTAATAAACTTATTATCACCGACAAGGTGAAAATAGATTCTCCATCTTGCCTTATCGAAGCGAGGCACTCTGTAGATATCTTTTTTGGAAGCTAATATTCAAATATGAGTTATTGTCACAGCGCTTTGGGCAGCAATGTCCGCATCTCTACTCGAAATATTCTTTCTATTTCTTTTCATCATTTTATCGAGTAATTTATAGTGAAGCGTATGTAAATCAGCGGCAGTTCTCAAATGATACCACGATTCCTTATCATTTATCAAATAAACGCCAATTCGTTTTTTCGAAGCTAATGCACTCGGTACGATATGACTGAAAAGACCATCGCCCTTTTTTGAAACGAAATCGACAATTGAAGGTTCAAATACTCCTATGGCGGTATTTAACAAATCAGAATGCATTGGTGGCTTCTCAACATATTTTTGTATTAAACCGTTTTTTTCGACAATCACTCCTTCATTTATTCTAAGGAAATGGCTCCCTAAAATCGTCCCAATATATGAGCGCAGGTTTTTTAACTTTTCTCTATGGGAATCGTAAAGGTTCAATATATGCTCTTTGCTTACTAAATATACATCAGGGAAAATAGTTACAATTTGGCATGTCCTATTTTTCACTTCTGGAAATGTTTTCAGAATAGATCCAGTATTATGCTTACCATGGTGCGCTATTATAAGCTTGAATTTCGTCGAGGTTTTTAACTGTGCCTTTATTTTTCTAAGGTGATCATGAACCATATGCCACATAGGATTGTCGCTCAAGATAAAATAGACGACTTCGGGCTTTAAGATTAGAATATTTATCAATGCATGCTCTAGCAATGTCTTTTGTCCCGCATATAGAAGGCACTTTGGTATAAAGGAAGTCAGTGGTTGCATCGACCCACCCCGTCCTGCAATTGGTATAAATCCTATTATATTTCTGTGATTCCTTTTCATCACTGCTCCTGGCCCGTTAATAATTTACTTGCTAGCGAAAAACGAGAAGTTCTTGATTCCAATTTTTTGTAATTTTGTTGAATCTCGTAAAGATCTCCCAGTTCATGCACATGCGTCCATTTTGCGACTCGATAGAGAGCGACTTTCCGGTCTGCTTCGATGAATCGTCTAAACGAGGTTTCAAAGATTCCTTCGTCTGTTTCCTCAATATGGTTAAGCATCCGCGGATCGAAAACACAAACACCAATATTTGCAAAAGATCTCGTTAACATATTTTGCGGTTTCTCCTCGAAAGATTTAAGAACGTCAGGGGTGCTTTCTTCAATAATGCCGATACCAAGTGGATAATAGGAGCTGCAAAGGAGCATAGCAATAGCTTTGTTACGCCTACTATTTTCATCGTAACGCTCTCTTACATGCCCCCAGTCTATAGAAGGAATTAAAATGTCAGCGTAATGAATAAGGAAAGGACCATCGTCTAATTCCGGTTTGAGGGATAATAATGCGGCAGGGACATTTTTATCGATTTCTCGGCATTCAACAAAATCGCAATAATTGCCCTGGCGGATGTTTTCGTTTATTGCACGAGTGTATTCACGTGTAATTACAAAAACTTTTTTAATGATATGCTGAAAAGGAACGAAAGTGTTGAGAATCTGCTGGAGCATTGAACGATCATCGATATATACAAGACATTTGGGCATTACGGATGTAATTGGAAACATGGAAATCCCTCGGCCGCCGACAGGTATGACGACATTCATTTTCTCTTGGGATGAATGGGAAATCATTTTCTCCATTTGTTTTAAAATAGTTTCTAAGGTTTCACGAGTAGTATTTAAAGATGACAAAATGCTCTCGGTCTGTTCGGTATTCAGCGCTTGCATATCTTCAAGCACCTCTCTTATCTTTTTGGTATCAACATCGGCACAGAAGGTAGCATAGGCCTGACCAGCGTATGGTATCGCAGATGGAAGAGATTTAAGGATGCTTGAAAAACCCGCTTTTATACGGTTTAAATTAGGTGAATCCTGCATAATTGTCTCCTATGATATCATTAGAGGTTATTCGTTCTTTTTTAGCTTATTTGCAGCTGTACACCAAGCCAGCCGCTTACGGGCAATGGAAATATTCCGCCTCATGCATAAAATAATAAAAAGAAGTGTAACTACACAGGTAATAAGTTGATATTTAAAGCGTTTGGTTCAAAATATTTTAGAACCAGCTTACGTCCCGTGGGTAACAAGACTGTCCTCATCCCCGTGGCTTTCGACTCCGTTCAAGGCAAGCCCGTGACAGGTGCAGGGCGCCGCTTGGGACGAGCGAGAGGGGGTAAAAAGAATAAAAATGATCCCTGTTTTTCCATTGACAACCGATCCGACATATAGTATCTTTACCGCGTCCTGAAACCTCTGATTATTATCCTCACCATTTCCGCCATATTTGGGAAATTGCCGCATCGAACCTATTCAAGGTCTCACGGTCTAGTGAGTTTCGGCGGAAGGACTTCCATATAACGGAGGTAATGTCAATCATCGAAGGGCTGCTCTGTTCACTAAATCAGCTTGTCCTGACGTGCATTACCGAGGAGTCGCGTTTTTCATGAGTTTTTCCATTTCCAAAATGCGCAATATCGGCATCAGCGCGCACATTGATTCAGGGAAAACCACCCTGACCGAGCGGTTTCTCTACTACTGTAAAAAAATCCATGCCATACACGAGGTAAAAGGCAAGGACGGCGTTGGCGCCACCATGGACTCCATGGATCTTGAACGTGAGCGCGGCATCACGATACAATCCGCCGCTACCAACGTCGTCTGGCTCGACCATTCTATTACCATCATCGACACCCCTGGCCATGTTGATTTCACCATTGAAGTCGAGCGAGCCCTGCGCGTTCTTGACGGCGCCATCCTGGTGCTCTGTTCGGTCGGCGGGGTGCAGTCCCAGTCGATAACCGTGGATCAGCAGCTCAAGCGGTACAATGTCCCACGGATCGCGTTTATCAATAAAAGCGACCGCTCGGGCGCCAACCCCTACCGCGTTACAGAGGAACTCTGCGAAAAACTGGGGCACCATGCCGTGCTTATGCAGATACCGATAGGTGTTGCTGAATCGTTTGCTGGCGTTATTGATCTGGTCACCATGAAAGCGCTGTACTTTGATGGAAACAACGGTGAGATCATCCGGGAAGAAGCGATCCCCGCGGACCTGGCCGGTGAGGCGCAGACGTACCGTGAAAAAATGCTCGATTCACTCACGCTCTTTTCAGACGAGCTTGCTGAAAGCTGCCTGAAAGGTACTGAGACCTGCGCACAGATTCGAGCAGCGGCGCGCAAAGGCACGGTGGCACTCCAGATCACGCCCGTCTTCATCGGTTCGGCATATAAAAACAAAGGCGTCCAGCCACTGCTTGACGGCGTGGTGCACTATCTCGCTTCTCCCGAAGAGCTTGCCCATGTGGCGCTCGATCTCGACAACAATGAAGCTCCTGTTGCGCTCTCGGCCGACGCCAAGGCACCGGCAATCGCGCTTGCCTTTAAACTCGAAGACGGGCAGTATGGACAGCTAACCTTTATAAGAATGTATCAGGGCACGATCCGCAAAGGTTCAGAGCTGTACAATACCCGGAGCAAGAAATGGATCAAGGTCGGCAGGCTCGTCCGTACCCATGCCGATTCGCTCGAGGATATCGGCGAAGCGGGCAGCGGCGACATTGTGGCACTGTTCGGCATTGACTGCGCTTCCGGCGATACGTTCACCGAAAACCGCCTGAACTATGCAATGTCTTCAATGTTCGTACCGGAACCGGTTATTTCACTCGCCGTAAAACCGACGGACCGAAAATCCGCTGACAACCTGGGGAAAGCACTCAACCGTTTTATCAAAGAAGACCCTACGTTCAGGAGTTTTGTCGACCCGGAATCGGGTGAAACTATCATCAAAGGAATGGGCGAGCTCCATCTTGATGTTTACCTTGAACGCATGCGCAGAGAGTATGACATCAGCCTCCAGACAGGAATGCCGCAGGTCGCCTATCGGGAAACCCTCACGAGCGCGGTACGGTTCGACTATACTCATAAGAAACAGACCGGCGGCGCCGGACAGTACGCCCGTGTTGCCGGGATTATCGAGCCGCATCCTGAAAAGGAGTATGAATTCATCAACGCAGTCAAGGGGGGAGCAATTCCTTCAGAATATGTGCCGTCCTGCGACAAAGGATTCCGCTCCTGCCTGGCCAAGGGAACCGTGATCGGTTTTCCCATTGTCGGCGTCAAATGCACCATTGATGACGGGAACTGGCACCCGGTAGACTCATCGGAAATCGCTTTTCAGACGGCGTCAATACAGGCATTCTGGCAGGCCTACGGAAAAGCCCGGATTGAAATTATCGAGCCTATCATGAAGGTATCGGTGGAAGGTCCGACCGAGTTTCAGGGCAACATCCTCGCCACGATTAACCAGCGCCGCGGCATGGTAATAAGCTCGACCGAAGAAAACCGCTTCTGCCGCATCGACGCCGAGGTGCCGCTCAGCGAAATGTTCGGGTATTCAACCGTGCTGCGGTCAAACACCCAAGGGAAGGCTGAATTCACCATGGAATTTATAAAATACGGCACCGTACCGCTTGCGCTTGCTGAAAAATTGAAGAAAGAGTTTCATGAAAAGAAAAAAGCACGTTAGTGTCTGTGTGAGGAATATCTACGCTTCTTGCGTAGATATTGCGAGCTACAGACACTTATGCCGCAAAGCCATTCAATATTCTATTTCCGGCTTTGCCGGCGTAACGGGATGGTGCATTTGAAATAAAAAATCCCGCGTCATATTTTTAAATAATGCGGAGAAGGATCACCCATTCATGGTACGAAACGAACTGATAAAAAGAAGCCCGCTTAGGATTCTGGAACGCTCAACACACGGCGGCCTTGGGAAAGGAAATATCGGGGTCGTCGCTGCCCCCAAGGGAGTGGGAAAAACCGCGTGCCTTGTCCATATCGCCACCGACCAGCTTCTTGAAGGCAGACATGTCATCCACGTCTCATTTGCGGCCGAAACCGGGCACATTATCGCTTGGTATGAGGACATTTTCAGGGAGATCGCCAGACGATATGCGTTAGATAGCGCAATGGAAATACATGATGATATAATAAAAAACCGGGTCATCATGAATTTCAAACAAAACGGGGTCTCGGTGCAACAGGTCAGGCGCTCCGTGTACTCCATGATCAGGGATGGCCAGTTTCACGCTGATGTTGTGGTCATCGACGGGTACGATTTCATGAAAGCAACCGTTGATGATGTAGGTGTTTTCAAGGAGTTTGCCCAAGAGGCCGGTCTTGAGATCTGGTTCAGTGCGGCCGTACGAGATAACAGCACAAAGCGCACTATTGACAATTTTCCGGAGGAGTTGCATGCTTTTATCCGGTTCATTTCGGTTTTTATAGAACTTGAACCGTGCGGTAAATATATTCAACTAAAGCTGGTAAAGGATCATGACAATACTGGTGTTGCCGATCCTCATCTGAAACTTGATCCGCAGATCCTTCTTATTGCGGAAAATTCGGAAATCGGGAGCGGATTCACCTTCTGAGAGTTGGACCTTTTCTCTCAGGGGTAGAAAGCGGTAAAAGGAGCAAAAGGTAATGCCTGTGACCGGATATATTCACCGCGCGTCGGTGCGGGGAGTCACTGTTGTGCTGTTGTTCCTGTGCGGAGTACTGGCACAAAAGGGCGCTGAAACGCATAAATTGCTGCCCCGGGAAAAATTCAAGCTGGAACTGCCGAAAATAACGGTCAGTGTCGATTATATTACCAAAGATTTTAACGGCACACGCCTTACGTTTTCCAACTCAAACGACCAGGTATTTATCGGCACGATCAATGACATGTATATTAAGAATTCCTCACGCGGTTCCGATAAGACGCTCTACAGTGAATCACCGGAAAAAGCAAGTTTCTTGACCAAATTCGAAATCAAGTATATCACCAAGGTAAATAAAGAGTTCATCAAAACCCTTGACCTGTTTGATAAGCTGCTCCAGAAAAAAGAGTGGGCAAAGTGCCGTTACCTTGACGGTTACTTTCCCAATTTTCTTAACGGATACTACTATTTCATCGGAGCGGCACGGAGTTCCTCATGCGCCCTGCCGCGCGCTGCCCGCATACCCGAGCAAGCGTATGACGTTTCGCTGAGTTCTCCAAAGACCGACTGGCGGATCAATCACTGGCAGTTCAATCCGGAGCACATCATCAAGCTGCGCATCTCGGCAAAGGAATTGAGCTACCAGCTCGGCGTATGGCAGAAGCTCTTAGAAAAAAGGAAAAACAACGAGGATATCGTCACTCCCAAAGAAATGGAAGAAGCGTTCATCATCTTCGTGCGTCTCTATTTCAACCTCAAGCCGCCCTCCCCTATTGTAGTGAAAAAATCCCGCAAATAAGCAGAACACTCCTTATCCTCTCAGGATTATTGTTTCTTTGCGCTTTTCTCGTCCTCGGTCGAATAGCAGAAAACGACCTCTCCGTAATAGAAGCTATGATAATCCTTTTCAGGATACAGGTGCTTGTATGATTCAATGAGATGACCGGGGACAAGCGGCGATTTGTAAACGATCTTGCACTCATAGTGAATGCCCTGAATAGCAACAATAGGCGTCTTGACCTTTTCCGAGGGAAAATATTCAAGCCCGCATTTCTTCCGCTTGTCTATTTTACGTCCTGAGTGCGTGCCGCAGATTTCAAGCGAACTCCGGGCGTCAACCAGGGGAACACTCACGGTAAAATCCGCCGCCTGTTCAATGATGTCCCAGGTAAACCGCGACCTGCGAACCAGCACCGTCATCATGGGCCGTCCCCAGATAAATCCGAGAGACGCCCAGCCGATGGTCATCATATTCACGCGGTCCCCTGCCTGCACGGTCAGAAAGGCACCCCGTTCGATCTGTTCCAGAGCGCGCTGCGCGGTTGCGAGAAAATCAACATGCTGCATACCGCCTCCTCTTTCTATAATGAAGATCTCGGTAGTCGTAAAAATATACATAAGGAGTGGGCGGCCATGATACTGCAGCGCGGAGCCGCTCCCAGCGATGGATCGATACTATGGCAGGAATCGAGGATGACGCGTCACTATTTTCATCGGATATACGCTGCGGCGGCGCACGGGGCCGTCACAGGCCAAACGTTTTTTTAATTTTTTCGCTGAGCGGCTTTTCGGCCAAGAGTCCCGTATGCTGCTCGCGGACCCGGCCGTCTTTAATGAACAACAGCGTCGGAATACTGTTGACCGTGTATCGGGTGGCGGTCTGCGGGTTCTGGTCGACGTTGAGTTTGCCGACAGTCACCTTTCCCTCCAGATCAGAGGCGATTTTTGAGAGTATGGGAGTAAGCATCTTGCACGGACCGCACCATTCGGCCCAGAAATCAACCACCACCGGCAAGGGACTGCCGAGCGCATCGGTGGCGAAATTTGCGTCTGTAAACTCTCTCATTCCTTCTGACATGGGTTATCTCCTTATGGCTGCTGCCGGCAAAGGTGCCTGTTGTGCGGCTGCGACGCTGTCACCAGCGGCCTGCGACTCATTGACAATATGGAGTATCGCCTCGTTCACCCTCCGCCACTCTTGCGGGTTTTCCCGCACCGACCGGAGCAGTGTCCGCGCTTCTGCCGCAGTAACGCCGCTCATGGCCTCCAGTACCCGGAACCGAAGCGCTTTTTCGGCCGGCGAAAGACCGTTTCTGGACTGCAGCACGAAAACGCCGGCCAAAAACCGGGCCTGCTGTTCGGATATGCCAGGAAAAGCCGAACCGGCAAGCACGAACGATAGAAAAACGGTTGCGGGTATTTTGAGCATCATCGTTAGTATACCAAAGGTACCATGAACGCTTCAATTATTGTACGGAAAAAATAATTCACGTCATGCGTTCCAAAAACACAAAAGTGCCGCCGTTGCAACGCCCTCATGGTGTCTTCAACAGCTCTTCCATGCCTTCAATCACCCGCTTGAAATAAATGCCCCGCATACAGCGATGGTCTCCTCGAAAACAGACATTGCCGCCATGCGCATGACACGGACGGCAGAAGAGCCGCTCCTGAAACAGTGCAAATGACGGTTTACCATAGGGGAAAAAGCCAAAATGACGGGTGGTTGGTCCGAAAATGATGCCCGCCTTAACGCCGCAGGCGCGTGCGAGGTGCATGAGTCCGGTATCGTTTCCCAAGGCGAGGGAAAAATGCGTTAAGAGGCAGCCGATCTGGTAGAGCGAATGCGTGCCGGCATGCGAAACGCACCTCGCACCGATTCGCTCCCGCAGCTCGTTGGCATTCGCAGCATCCTCAGGCCCCCCGAACAGCGCGACATTCCATCCTTTGGCGAGAAAATACCGGCCGACTTCGATATAATTGTTCCAGGGCCACTGCTTGTTTTTCCACGCACTAAAAGGAAACAACGCCAGGGATGGCCGTTCGATGCCATCCGTCTGCTCTTCAAATGCGGTTTTCGCCTTCAGGCAAGCCTCTGGCGCGAAATGGAGTTGCGGGGAAGGGGGATCGGATTCCGGCAGAGATCCTAGTCCAGCGTGAATGTACCGTTGCGCCACTCCCGGGGCGCTGTCATACGTATCGATACGCAAAAAAAGCAGCGCAAACCGCTTTGCATGAAGTTTATCAAACCGTCCGGTTCTGATCGCTCTTTCACCAAGCCGTTTGACCATGCTCCTGCTCTGCCTATTATTCTGAAGATCAACCACGAGGTCCCAGTTGCGGGAGTTCAGGTACGGGGGAAGCTCGTTCATTGTTTTGTCTGCAACAACGGTCTCGCGCAATCGGCCGTCGTCATGGAACAGCGGCGCATACTTTTCAGTAGTGACAAAGGTCAGGGCGGCCCCGGAATACCTGTTCTTCAGTTCCGTAAAAAGCGGCGTTGCCAGGATCACATCCCCCATGGATGAGAAGCGAATCACGAGGATATTCATGGCGTTCCCGTCCATGGTCCCGGCACATTAAAGACTGACGTGGCGAGCGTGATATATTTTGCAAACGGGGCGTCGGAGTCCTGGTTCTGAAGGACAATCATGAATTCAGCCGGCTGTTCAAACCTGTTCATGCTGACGGCATCCGCCCTTGATCAAACCATGTAAATATCAGAAAATTCATATGTCAGAAATGCGGCATGAAAAATAACTGTTGTTCCTCTGTTGAGGGAAGCGACCTATGATGAACCAGGGGCAGGGGCAAGGCGACCTGTCGCGTGAACGGCTCCGTGTCGGCGGCCAGGTCCAGAATCCTTATCAGGAACAGCCGATGCCCAAAGTCGGCGAGAAGATCGGACCGAATCGCATCCAGGTCCTTGTCGGCGAAGGAGGCATGGCAAACGTCTATAAGGTATGGCACGAAGGGCTTGAGGTGGTCCGTGCGGTTAAGGTGCTTAAAAAGGCCTTTCACCAGGAGAGTAAGGAGCGTTTTCTTACCGAGGCCAAAATTCTTGCCGATATCAACCATCCGAACATCGTGGAGATCCACAACATCGGATATATCGAACGGCAGGTGCCGTTCATCGAAATGGAATTTGTGGAAGGCACATCGATCAAGAAGCTCATCATGGAGCACCAGCGACTCCCGATTACCGTGGCCCTTTCAACCGCATATTTTGTTTCCCAGGCCCTGCAATACGCCCACGTCAAGGATTATACGCTGTACGGAAAGGTCTACCACGGCCTGATCCACCGGGACATCAAGCCCGACAATATCGTGGTATCCAAGGACGGTGTGGTGAAACTCATGGATTTCGGGGTCGCGCGGCCGAGCGAGGTGAGCCTCCACACGATCGGCGCGAAAATCGTGGGGACCCTTATCTACCTCTCCCCGGAGCAGCTCAACGGCACAACGCTTGACAACAGAAGCGACATATTCTCCCTGGGCACCGTTCTTTACGAGATGATCTCCGGCAACCGCGCGTTCCCGCACAAGTCGCTCCAGGAACTGGTGGCGAAAAAAATGAAGGGTGAATATGAGACCCTTGGTTCGCACGGTGTCAACGTCACCCCCTCGGTGACGAGGATCGTGGACCGTTGCCTGGCGCTCGAGGCGGATCATCGCTACCAGAGCGCCGCCGACCTGGGCGAGGCGCTGTTTTCCGCACTCCATGAAATCACCGACCGCGCGCCAACCGATATCCTTGCGCGGTTCATGGCAAATCCTGCCAGCCTTACCATGGTCAATCTGAAGCGGCCAAAGACCCTGCCGAAGATGGCCGCCGCTTCATCGAAAAAAACCCTTCTCACCTATCTGTGGATTACGCTTGGGATCGCCGGTGCCGTGGGTGCCGGCGTGCTGGCGGCCCTGTTGCTCCAGTAGGTCTTTCAGGGACCCGGGAAGGCCATGGCGCTCCTCTGTCCGGCGTGGTCCGTTTTTCTATCTCAAACATGCCGGACACCGGACGCGACACCATGCCCCGTGCCCGCTGAAGGTACCGTCACGCACACCGGCCGTCATGGTGACACCGACCGATAAAACGAAAAATGCCAGAGTGTACCTACGTGCCGTGTGCTTCATCGAAATTCATGCTTCTACTCGAGGCGGATCCGCCAACCGTCTCTATTGAGCATGCCTGTCGCTGTCGGTTACAGGGAAATAGTACTCTTCCGGATCGAGCGGCTGGTTATGATGCCGCACCTCATAGTGGACGTGCGGGCCGGTCGTGAGACCCGAAGCGCCGATCGTACCGATCTCGTCGCCGCGCGTGACCTTCTGACCGAACCTCACCAGGATCGAACCGAGGTGCGCATACGAGGTGGTCCACCCCTTCCCGTGGTTGATGACGATTTTCCTGCCCCATACGCGTCCGTTTTCCGTGCGCGCCACCCTGCCCGAGGCCGTTGCTATAACCGGGGTGCCGACCGGTGCGGCATAGTCAATCCCATAGTGCCATTTGATCATGCCCGTGAATGGATCCTTTACCCGACCGAAGCGTTGCGATACTGCGGCGTCCGAAAGAACAGGGCGGCACACAGGGATGGTGTCGAACGGATTTCCGTCCCCGATAGAGGCCATAAACGCCGTACAGATTGCTTCCCAACGCACAATTTCACGAGCAAGCTTTTCTGCATCGTGCTTCAGGCGGTTGGCATAGGAACGCTTCGATCTCCCGACGGCTTCCTTTTCGGCCTTATTTTCTCCCAGAAGCACGGTTATACGTTTCTTTTTTCTGTCAAGTGCGCTGATCTGGTCTTCCAGACGGCTGGTCAGACGGGAGGCTGCCGAGAGCCGTTCATTGAGCATTTCATTCTGCGCATCGATGTGGGCTTTATGATGGCGTTCCTCATCCTTTGCGCGGAATATCTTTGCCGGAATAAAAAAAGCGGTAACGCCGCATACTGCAATGACAGTAATGAGCGCTACCGTGAAAGGATTGAGCCGTATGAACTTTACCGGCCGGCCTTCGGGCGAAAGGATCATGAGCGATCCTTGTTTTTCCGAAGACGGCGATATCGTTCGCTTACGCATGGGTTACTGTGGCGGGATGCCGGAACGACAGCGGCGTCAGATTCCTGTTATTTCCTCTTCCTCTCCGGACGTTGCCTTTTCCTTCTTGGCCGCTTCCTGGATCTCTTTAATCTTTTTATCCAGATCAATCAATTCCTGCCTGAGCGCCTTGATATTCTCTATGGAGGTCTTGATGGCCAGGTCGCTTTCAACCTGCGACCCTTTCCCTTCCTCGATCAAATCAAAACACCGTTCGCCGATATCGACGAAATTGCGGGTGATCTTTCGTTTCGCTGCAAGCTCTTCTACCTTGAGCTTTCCAATCTTGGTGTATTCCTCTATTTTTTCCATGGAAAGCGCGGCGCCGTCTTTAAGGCCTTTTTTTATTTTTTCCCATACCGTATCCATACCTGCTGGCTCCTTTCTGCATCGGGACGTGGTACTGTGTCGTTATGCCGTTGTAGCTATAAAATAATACATCCCGGCGGCGCAAACCGGTACCCATTTATTTTCCCTGTACAATGGATACCCGTCCCGCGCAGACCTGTTTTTTAATTTACGATGACAGCGGTGACAGAAACGGGCGTTTTGAGATGAGGCTCTACGGCGTAAACGACCATCGCGTCCCGGTAGTCATCCTCATCGATACGTTCCGGCCCCTCTTTTTTGTGCCACGTACCACACCGCATGCCGCGACGGTTCTCGCGGCTGAACGGAAAGCGCTGCCGCTGGTATCCCTTTCGAATGGCGAGCCGGTGGATTGCCTCTATTTCTCCACCTACCGTGCGTTTCGCGAGTGCGGGAGTACCCTGCGCGAGCGATCATATACGGTGTATGAATCCGACGTCCATCCCCGTGCGCGGTATCTGATGGAACGCTTCGTCACCGGAAGCTTTCGTGCAACCGGCGAGTGGAAAAAGGAGGGATCACGCCTGTTCTGCAGGAATCCTCGTATCAGGGGCACGCCGATGCGGCCGCAGCTTGGCATCATGTCGCTCGACATCGAAACGAACGTCCACTCCGGGGAAATCGTGAGCATCGCCTGTGCCGGAGTGCGCGATGCCGTATTCGTGCGGGGCACGGGCGATTCCGCGCAAGCGCCTCCCATAACGTTCTGCAGAGACGAAAAAACTCTGCTGGAGTGCTTTTTCAACCACCTTTGTCGTGAGGACCCGGACGGTATCATCGGCTGGAACATCGTCGATTTTGACCTCTGGACCATACAGCTCAGATGCACCGCACTGCACATACCGTTTGCCGCCGGAAGGGCGGAAGGAGCGAACATCAGCGTTTCTCCCAGGGACGGCCGGCGCACGGCACGGGTCCCGGGCCGCGCGATCATCGACGTGCCCTCCACCCTGCGTGCCTATTACCACCCCTTTGAAGAATATTCGCTCGATTTCGTGGCGGACGCCTTGCTCGGGAAGCACAAGTCAATCCGGAAAACCGGCCAAGAAAAAATCGAAGAGATCAACCGAATGTACCGGGAGAACCCGCGCGCGCTGGGCGACTATAATCTGCTCGACGCCAGGCTGACAAAAGAGATTTTCGAGCGCGCCGACCTGCTCCCGAACATGATCGAACGGTCGCAGCATTCCGGCCACCGGATCGACCGGACCGGCGGCAGCGTAGCGGCGTTCGACCATCTGTACCTGCCCCGGCTGCATCGTCAGGGATACGTGGCGGGCGACAGCGCCGACGTCGTGACGCCGGCAACGCCCCTTCCGGGCGGGCATGTGCTTGAACCGGTACCGGGCCTGTACGAGAATGTTCTGGTCCTGGATTTTCGTTCCCTGTACCCGTCACTCATCATGACCTTCAACATCGATCCGCTCGGCCTTGCGGCACCCTCCCGCCAGCGGACCCGAGGGCCGGAAGGTCCCTCTTTCGCGTCGGATAAAACCATTCTGCCCTCCATTATCGCGGAGCTTCTGGAGGCCCGCGCCAAGGCAAAACGCGAAAACAATCCCTATCTTTCACAGGCGATAAAAATACTCATGAACAGCTTTTACGGCGTGCTGGGCGCTCCCGGATGCCGCTTCTTTTCCGCCGACCTCGCCGCCACCATCACCAAAACCGGACAATACATCCTGAAAAAAACCATCGCGCACATCGAGGAGCGCGCGCGCTGTCCGGTGATTTACGGTGACACGGATTCGCTGTTCGTCCATCTGGGCCCTGGAAGGGAAAACGATGCCGCCGCCTTCGGCAACACCCTCGCGACCGAGGAGACCGGCTGGCTTGCGCGCATGCTCACGGAAACGTTCGGCGTTCGTTCAGCCCTGCTGCTGCAGTTCGAAGAGCATTTTCGTTACATGTTCATGCCCCCGTTGCGCGGATCCACCCAGGGGAGCAAGAAGCATTATTGCGGCGCGGTCGCGGACGGACCCTCCCTGACGCTGGTATTCAAAGGCATGGAATCGGCCCGCTCGGACTGGACCGAACTCGCGAAGGAATTCCAGCACGAACTGTACCGGAAATTTTTCAGCAAAGAACCCGTTGAGCAGTTCATCATGCATACCATCGACATGGTACGCACCGGAGGCGCGGATCCAAAGCTCGTGTACAAAAAACGGCTCAGGAAACGGATCGAGGAGTATACCGACCACCTTCCTCCCCATGTTCAGGCGGCACGGCAACTCGAAAAACCGCCTCACGTGGTCCGCTATTATCAAACCGTCAACGGTCCGCAGCCCCTTGAGAAGCGTCTGTCCGCACTCGATTACGACCACTATATCGAAAGCCAGATACGGCCTGTGGCCGAACCGGTGCTGCAGTTTTTGCAAACGAGTTTCGACCGCATCGTGTCCGGGCAGCAGGAGCTGTTCATCTGATCCGAACAGCGGCATTCACGGTCAACTCTTTTTCGGGATGCGACCGGTAATAAATGCCACGTTCAGTCCGCCGTTCTCAAAGCGCAGCCGCGAGTCAATGGGAAGACCAAGCTCCGCAGCGTACCGTCCTTGAGGGAGAAGAAATCCGAAGACCCAGCCGGAACAATACCGTTTGCAATGCCTGCCCCATTTCCGGAAAAACGACGTGCCGCCGGAGGAGCTCGCAAACGCCCGCTTTCCGTACGGCAGGTTGGCAATGACCAGCCCGCCGCTCCCGGCCTCGCCGTTCCTGTTGAATGCAAAACAATCCTGCCTGACAAAATCGATCATATCGCCGACATTGGCGCGCGCAGCATTACGTCGCGCCGACGCCACCGCCGCACCGCTCAGGTCCGATCCAAGCAGCCTGCAATTGTCCTGCAGGCGTATCCCCCGACTTTGGGCGTTTCGCAGAAGCCGCTGCCACAGCGACCTCCTGAATGACGGCCACGTTGCGAATGCAAAGTCACGGGAAGCGCCCGGCATGATCCCGGCCGCCATCTGCGCCGCTTCGATGAGCATGGTGCCGGAACCGCACAAGGGATCAGCAATGGTGCGGTACGTCCTCCATTGCGCGAATTCAAGAAGCGCCGCGGCAATGGTCTCCCGCAGCGGCGCATGACCGGTTTCCAGACGGTATCCCCTTTTATACAAGAGCTCGCCGCTGGCATCCGCGCTGACGGTGCAGACGTCATCGGCAAAACGGACATGGAAACGGACCGCCGCGTCCCGGTCCGCCGCAACGGACAGACCGAACGCCGCCATATGATCGCGGCACGCGGCACCAACCGTCTCCGCAATGGCACCGGTGTGATGAAGCCGTGACGAGCGGGAAACCGCCTCCACCGCCATCCCCGGCGCAACGCCGCAAAACAGCTCCCAGTGCAGGCGTTTCGCTTTGTTGTACAGTTCCGGGTATGACCGCGCCGTGAACGAAGCGATACGAAGGAGCACACGGTTCGCGGTCCTGAGCCGCAGATGAGCGTGATACACGGTCTGAAAAGGCCCGGAAAACAGAACGCCTCCCGCATCCTGCTCCTCGACCATCACCTCGGGCAGCGATTCAATTTCCTTTTTCAATACCGGTTCAAGTCCGGGGACCGTGCTGGCATAAAATGCCTGCGGCGCCTTCAACAGGCGGCGTTTAAGACGGCGTTCGAGTGCGGCTGGCGTCAGGTTGGTCACCGGCATGACACCACGGTTTCACTTTCTACAGAAAACCTATTTCAACCATTGGTTGAAATTCGACCGGACGTCATTAAAAATATTCTGCACCGCCTTTTCTATGATTTTTTTACTGTCAATCTCGAATTTCGGCCTCGCGATGCTTCCATATATCCTGCACCGCACCTTCCGGCCGCCCCGGGAGGTCTCCTCAAGCGTCCTTCTCATGAATTCCGGCAACGCCCGGGTCCCGTCGCGGGAGAACAGGCATTCCAGACGGGCGTTCATGGCCCCGCTCGTCTTGAACCATCCGCTGAGGTTCACACTGACCGTGTCGCCTTTGCCCTGAACATCAAGCGAAAACATGCCCGGAGGATGCATGGAAAAACTCGCCTCGACCGACGAAAACCGTGCGCGCTCGAAATAGGGAAACGAAAAAAGAGAAGCGAGGGTTTTTTGAAACGGGTACCGTTTGATGGTACATCCTTCTGCTGACAGCATACCGCTGCCTCGAATCGAATCCGGATGCAGGTCGCTCGAATCCAGGGTAACGGCGACGTCTACCTTGCCGGTAAAATATCCCTGGCTTGAATCGGCAAACGAAAACCATCTGCCGCTTTCCAGGTTTTTACCGGAAAGCGTAAACGTCACAAGCCGCTCCTGCGCAAGATCGATCCGGCCTTCGCATTGCATCTTGCCCTCAAAAATAGTACCCTTGACATCAAAAACCTCAAAAGCGTTCGTATCGCCTTTGAATTGCGCGCGCACGCGGCGGGCCGTCGTCACGCCGGCCACCATGAGCGAACCTGCGGAGAGCGATCCCTTGACCGAAGGGCCTTTTCCATCGGCAAAATCACCCTGCACCCCTATTTCTTTTACCTGCGCCAGCAGCGTGTCCCTGCGGCGGACCGTCAGATCCGTTCCATCCAGGGCCACCTTTCGAAACGGCACCTTTCCGGCCGCCCCAATGCATGCCCTGATCGTTGCTGCCGGATGCTCATGTTTTCCCGGCAGATCCCTCTGGATTCCGGCAAGCGCTCCGCGCCGCAGCATAAGGTCCAGCAGAAGAGACACGCAATTCCTGCTGAAGGTGCCCTTTTCAATCATTACTGCAAGGGAACGTGTCGAATCGAGACGGCCGGCCATAAAGCAGTCGTGAAGGTATATCCCCTTCCACAGTGCCACAGCCGCCTTGCGAACCGAGCAGGTATCCGCACCCATTTCCCGTATCAAGGTCTCCGCCTTCCGGCCAAGCGCAGGGTGTGAAACAGGAAAAAAACCGGCAACCGTAATCACCAGCACGGCCACAAGCAGGATTGCCAGAAGGAGTTCAAGCATTTTTACCGGATCGGAGATTTTCCGCGAGGACCTTTGGCCCCTGCTCTTGGACGCCGCGTCGCTGTTATTCATCAGGGATATCCATTACGAGAGGATGCTTGGATGTACGATTCTCTTTAACGTATTTTTTACTGCAACGATACTGCTTAAGGCGTATTAAAATTACCATTTTCCACATGTCGTTGCATACTCATGCAGTCTATGAACGAAACAAAAGCGCTGCACACCATTCTTATTGTCTCGAGCGACCGGCCGTTCCGCGAAAAGCTCAATGAAAACCTGACCCTGCAGGGATACAGCGTCGTTGAAGCGGCATCGCAGTCCGAAGCGCTTCCCCTTCTTGAAAAACGGAGCGTCGAAATCATTTTTCTTGATTTCGAGCGCATGCCGCCGCTTGAAATGGACATTGTCAGCTATCTTCACATGCGTCATCACGCGGAAATCGTTATCCTGACCACGCTTGCCGAAATAGAAGAGGCGACGAGCGCCCTCAAGAGCGGCGCCGCGTTCTACCTGCTGAAACCGATCAGGTTCACCGACCTCAAGGCCGTGCTTGACAAGCTATCCATACGCGTGGACCGCACCAAGGAGCTTATCGAACTGGAACAGCGCGTCCTGTCCGATCTCATGGCGGGTTCGCCGGCCATGCAGAAAACGCTCAAGCTCGCCATGAAAATCGCCTCCACCAGCTCCACGGTGCTCATCAACGGCGAGAGCGGCACCGGCAAGGAGTTTTTCGCCCGTATCATTCACCGCATGTCGCCGCGCATCGACGGGCAGTTCGTTCCGGTGAACTGCGGCGCGATCCAGGACACGCTGTTCGAAAGCGAACTGTTCGGCCATAAAAAAGGCGCGTTTACCGGCGCGGACCGCGACAAACAGGGTCTGGTCGAAGAAGCGAACCTCGGCACCCTGTTCCTCGACGAGATCAGCGAGCTTTCGCCTCCGGCGCAGGTCAAACTCCTGCGGTTCCTGCAGGAACGGGAATTCAGGCGGGTCGGCGAAACCGTCAACCGTTCGGTCGACGTCAGGGTCATCGCCGCCTCGAACAAGGATCTTTTCAAGCTTGTCGGGGAAAAAAAGTTCCGGGAAGACCTGTTTTATCGCATCAACGTGTTTGCCCTCAACCTGCCGCCGCTGCGCGAGCGCAGGGAAACCATACCCAACCTGATCAGGCTTTTCGTGCACCGCTACAACCAGGCGTACGGCAAAAGCATAAGCACCATCGCGAAAGGTGCGGAAGCAATCCTGGCAAACTACCACTACCCGGGCAATGTGCGCGAACTGATGAACATCATCGAGCATGCCATCGTGCTCGCCGACGGCCGCGAACTGACCGAGCGGGACCTGCCGGAATTCATGTTCCGCAACCGGCTCCTGCTCTCGGGTCCCCAGAGCCCGGCGACCCCGCTCCTGTCTGCCGACAGCAGCGCCACGCTCGCCGAGGTTGAGAAAAACCATATCAGACAGGTGCTCGAACTCACCCGGTTCAATTATACTGACGCGTCAAAAAAGCTCGGCATCTCCCGCTCCACCCTGTGGCGCAAGATCAAAGAGTACCGCCTGGAAACGCCCTGACATGCAGATCCGCGTCTATTACGAAGACACCGACTGCGGCAACGTGGTCTACTACGCCAATTACCTCAAATACATGGAGCGGAGCAGGACCGAATACCTGCGGGATCGCGGTATCGACCTGTCAACCTATCATGACCAGGGCCTGCTGTTCACGGTCACCGAGGCGCATCTCCGCTATCATGCCTCTGCGCATTACAACGACCTGCTCGAAGTCGGCTCCTCCGTCACCGAAATAACGCCGGTGACTATCCTGTTCTCGACCGACATCTCCCTGAGCACTACCGGGAAACTCCTGGTCACCGGGGAGGTGCGCGTCGCCTGCGTCACCACTGCCGGCAAACCCAGCCGGATTCCTCCGGAAATGAAAGCGGCGCTCTCGGGCGGTTAATAGGCAAATAGACATTTGGCAGCACCTCCCCACGGCGAATAGCGTGATCCATCTCCCCCGATATCCCGTTGGATATTTTCAATGCGCACGCTCGTCAGGAACAATGATAACCACCCGTCCATTTGGTTTATCGTTCAATCCGGCGATAACCAATTTCCCCGCTTTCGCCTCCGTACCATCCTTCAAGATTTTCCAGGGCGCCTTTTGAACCATAAATTGTATCGCGCCACCCTTTCTTTTTTCTCATCCACCCAGCCTTTATCTTTCCACAATAATTCTTTTTCCGCCCCGTAGTCTTATTGTTTTTCAGCGGCTGAACATAACTTTTTAAAACAGTGAACCGATTTTTCAGGCAGCGTATGAAAACAGCGGAGTTCAAAGGCGGCATTTCCAGGCCAATCCATTTTCCTTATTTTCATATTTCAAGTGTTTTCAAACGGAAAATGAGGATTTTGTACCTGGACATCGGTACTTCGGTTCCAAACACCGATACTCCGGACCTAACCATCGATACTCCAAACCTGAACACCGGTACTTATGACCTGAACACCGATTCTTTGGACCTAAACATCAGTACTCCTGACCTTAACACGGGTACTTTATACCTAACCATCAGTGCTGTGGACCTGAGCATCAGTACTTCTGACCTGAACATCGGTACTCCGGTCATGAACATCAGCAATTTGGTAATGAACAGCGTAATTATCAATTATTCAATAGATTACATGCAAATTCCACACCGGAAGGGTATAAATCCCTTCCATTTATCATTACACTACCATATAGAAGGAGGCCACCCATGGCCGACTCAATCAACAGTGCAGTACCAGACAGTACCGGGAAGGTGAAGCGGGAAAAGGCAGGGGACTCGAAATACCGCCGCCCCGATGAGCTGCTCCGGGACTATTCCGTAACGCTTACCAACGCGGCGGGCGACGCCGGTATCGGCCAGGCGCTGGCAGGCCGGGGTTACGGTAAGGACCGGCTGAGCGAAGGCGCTTCGCTGCTCTCGCAGGTGAACGACCTTTTCGCGAAACAGAAACAAGAGTACGGCGAACAGCTCGAAGCGTCGGCCGCCTTGAAAGAGACATTCAATCGGGCGGATTCCGCATATAACCCTTCGTACAAGATAGCCCGGATCGCCTTTGAAGACGATCCGAACGCCTTTACCGCGCTCATGCTTTCCGGGACCCGGAGCAAACTGATATCAGTATGGCACAAGCAGGCCGACACCTTTTACCGCAATCTTCTCGGGAATGGAGAATTTGTCGCGAAGATGGCTGAGTACGGGTACACCGCCGAACAGCTTTCGAACGAGCACGCGCTCGTTCAGGAGGTCATGGCCGCCAACGCCAGGCATAAAAAGGAAATGGGGGAATCCCAGGAGGCGACCAAGGTCCGCGACGCGGCAATGGAAAAACTCGAAGTATGGATGTCGAAGTTCTACCGCATCGCCAGGATCGCCTGCGCCGGGCAGCAGCAGTGGCTCGAAAAACTCGGCCTGCAGGAGGATTGAAACAACACAAGTCCCGCCGGGCCGGAAGCCTTCCGGCCCGGTTTTTTCCCCTCAATTCCGCCTCTTGCTTTGCCTTCCGGCGAGGTGCATATTGTTAAGGTCATACGCCCCTGGAAAGGGAAGCAATGGATAATTTCATCGATCCCTTGAGCGGGTTCGACCGCAGGAAAAAAGAGCACCGCGGGATCGGGTATATCCACATAACTATCAAACGAATAGTGGTCGCAACCCTTTTCAAATGCGGAAACTGCACAGCGCCTTTGGCTTGATTTTTATCAGCAATTTTTGCTTAAATAGAATGCATTAACACAAAACAAAAACGCTTATTTCGTTTACACCGGTAAACATTTTCACCTTCCGGAGTACCCCCATCTCCCCTGTCTGCTGTATATTGTTAAACAGCATGGCCGACAACTGACAGGTACTTTGATTTTTCGGGATCTGGGGGGGTGTATATGCATATCAGGCCGCTGATTTGTTTTTCCATTTTGCTTGGATTATGGGCCAATGCTGCCGCGCGGGCTGAGGTGACCCTTACTGTCCGGACGGATGTCACGTACCAGACCATGGATAACTTCGGGACGTCAGCGGCCTTTGAGCTCAATGAGATCACGGATGACTGGGAGGAGTCCAACCTGGACCTTCTGGCCGAAATGCTGTTCAGCACGGAGATGCGCGCCGACGGAACGTTACGGGGAATCGGGCTGTCCGGTTTCCGGGTTGAAATAGGGGCCGGCTCCATTGACCAGGGGAATGACAGCCGGATAAGCCGCGGCACGGCCCGTACGAAATGCCCCTTGCGTTCAGACGGCTCTTACGACTGGTCGCAGATGGAAGCGGAACTGTATTGGGCGAGGAAGGCACATGAATACGGGATCCAAACCCTCATCGGGTATTCCAATTCGCCGCCCATATATTTCACCGTCAATGGCCTGGCCTGCCGAACGTCTGACGTACCCTCCGGGAACCTGAGGCGGGATGCCTATGACGATTTTGCCGAATACCTGGCCC
>JAFGDP010000085.1 GCA_016932075.1 Chitinispirillaceae bacterium
AGTATAGTCACGCGGCGAAAGCGGGGGCGGCCCGGACTGCTGGGCCGGCGCCATGGGCTGGGGATTACACACCGGCCCGGTGCGCCGATCGATCGCATAGCATGATCCTTCCATGCTTTTGACGTATTTCTTGACTTCCGCCGCGATCTGTATCATCTCGGCCATGGAACGAAAATCGCGCGTCTTGTTGGTGACGACGGCCACGGAAATGCTCATGAGCGGAAACCGCTGCCGTTCTCCGCGGCGGTTTATCGATTCGATGAACCCATTGCGCGCGTCAACACTTGTGTAAAACTGATGGATACCCCGGTCGAAGGTGGTAATAAACGTCTTCGCATAGACTTCCCATTGTTCATAGTCGGTGATGACCACGAAGTCATCGCCGCCCTCATGCCCCACGAATACGTTCTTGAGATTGTTGCGCTTGGTGACCGAAAGAAGGCAGTCCCTCGTGTAGAGTATTGCCTCATCACCCTTTGAAAAGCCGTACTTGTCGTTATACGCCTTGAAATTGTCCAGGTCGCAATAAAGCACGCAGATGATCCTGCCTTTTGCAAGGCATTCATTGATGAAATTGGCGATAGTAAGATTGCCGGGCAGGCCGGTCAGCGGATTCGCGCCTTTCGCTTCGTCGCGCATGCGCTGCAGCGCCACGCTCATTTCATTGAACGATGAAGCGAGCTGGCCGATCTCGTCGTCGCGCACAATGGGTATGCGGATCTCCAGCTTGCCCTGTGTGATCTGATGGGTCGCGTCGGTGAGCTGCCGCATGGGGAACAGGATCATCTTCGAAAAGAGCATGGCGAATCCGAGGTGCAGGAGCATGACGAGGGCTCCCACGATGAAACACTGGCGGTACAAATATCCCATCTGCCGGTCGATATCTTTCATGACCAGACGCACAGCTGCGACACCGATCTTATCGATCCGGTAGGTGAACGGCAGAAAGAGCTCAATGCTTTTTTCCTGCCTGTTTACCCGGTGATAAAACAGCTTGTCCTCGAACCCCTGCTTGGTGATCGCCATGTTGATCATTTTCAACTCATCGATCGACGCCTTTTCCTTCTCGACAATGGCATTTTCGTGAATGCTGACAAACACCTTTCCGTTTTCGCTGTAAAGCGTCAGGTCATTGACATTCAGCGCACCGGCCTCCTTGATGATCCGGTTGATAGTCACCGGCGTGATTTCGCCGCTGTTTCCTATAATATGGTCGATCCGGTATTTCAGGCTGGAACCGGTATGCTGGCTGGTAAGCACCGCATTTTCGGCGATGAGGTCAAGCTGGTTCTCGAACACCATGAGCACGAAAATAGATATGTTGAGAATCGTGAGGAAAAAGTAAATGAGGGCGGTTTTGAAGATGATGGAGTGGGTATTAAATAGTCGCATAGCTTTTCCGGAAAATGGTCATGCGCCGGTTTTCGATGATGAGGCACCCGCCGCTGCAATCATTCTAATGGTACCGTTCAACAGCTCTTTTTTCAAGGTATTATTGCAGCGGCGCAGGCGGCTTATTGCCCGTTTTCGACCTGATATTCGTTCAACTTGTTCCGGAGCGTGCGAATTGAAATACCGAGCATGTCAGCCGCCTTGGTACGATTCTGGCTGCAATGCTCGAGCGTCTTGAGGATGAGCTTTTTCTCCATCGCGGCGACGGTCATGCCTGCCTGCAGTCCGTCGCGCCCGTTGCCGGAAAGATCAATCGGCGTGCGGAACCGGAACATCGACGGTTTGACGGTGCCCGTCCTCGTGAGCACCACGGCGCGCTCAATCGCGTTTTCCAACTCGCGGATATTGCCGGGCCACTGGTATTTTTCGAGCACGGGAAGGCACTCATCCTCCAGCCTCTCGACGCTGAATCCATTTTCGTCGTTACAGTTCCGCAAGAAATGCTCGGCCAGCGCCGGGATGTCCTCTTTGCGTTCACGCAGGGGTGGCAAGTGGATGGTGAGAACATTGAGACGGTAGTACAGGTCTTCGCGAAAATTCCCTTTTGCCACTTCTTCCTCAAGCCGCCGGTTCGTGGTGACCACAATCCGCACGTCAACCTCGATAGGCTCGTCGCCGCCGACCTTATGGATCTCGTGCTCCTGCAGCACGCGCAACAGCTTCGATTGGGCTGGAAGCGGCATCTCGCCGATCTCATCAAGGAGAAGCGTCCCCCCGGACGCCGCTTCGAATTTGCCGCGTTTGTGCATTATCGCGCCGGTAAAGGCGCCTTTCTCATGCCCGAACAATTCCGATTCCACCAAACCGTCGGGCAGTGCGGCGCAATTGACCTTGATAAACGGCCCGTGATTCCGTTTGCTCTGGCAATGAATTGACCGCGCAATCAGCTCCTTGCCGGTGCCTGATTCACCGGTGACGAGCACGGTCGAACGGCTGTCGGCCACCTTTTCGACAAGCGCCCGCACCTCCTCCATGACCGGGGTCTTCCCGATATATGACCACCTTTTGTTCAGCGCTGATTTAAGCTGCTTGTTTTCGATGAGAAGCGTCTGATACTGGAGTGCCCTGATGACGGTCAGTTCCAGTTCGCGCATGAGATTCCCCGATTTCTGGATGAAATCATACGCGCCTTTTTTCATGGCCTCAACCGCGGTCTCCACCGCACCGAACGCGGTGATGATGAGAAACGGCAGATCGGGGTTCTGCTGTTTTATTTTTTCAAGGAGCTGTATGCCGGTCATGCCGGGCATTTTCATGTCGGAAATGACGAGATCGCACGGCGTTTTTGACACCACCTCGATCGCCCGCGCCCCGTCGGGCGCCTGGACGACTTCGAACCCCAGGCGGATAAGGGTATCGGCGATCGATTCCCTGAACAAATCGTTATCGTCGACAACAAGAATCTTCCTTTTTTCCATTCCGCACCATCCTACTCTTTCAACCGGGGTATAAACACCCGCAACGCCGTTCCCTTGCCGGGCTTGCTTTCCGCGTTAATATACCCTCGATGTGATTCTACGAATTTCTTAACAATGGCTAGGCCGAGACCGGTGCCGTTCTCTCTGGTGGTAAAAAACGGATCAAAAATCTTTTTTATATGATCCCGTGCAATCCCTGTTCCCGTGTCCTTGATGGAAAAACCTATAAACTCATGGTCCTTATGTGGCGGTTTTTCAATCGCGACGGTCAGTCCGCCCCCCTGCGGCATTGCCTGGATCGCGTTGAGGCAGAGGTTCATGATCACCTGCTCCATTTTCTCAGGGTCCGCAAGCACAAACGTCTTTTTCTTCCGGTCCCAGGCCCGAGAAACCGTAATGGCATGACCGAGCCGCTCGATTTCAATCTCGATGTAATCGATGACTTCCTCCAGAAGTATTTCAAGCTGCACCTTGCGGAAATCGGCCTTGACAGGCCTGGTGTATACCAGAAGGTTCGAGACGATCTTGTTGAGCCGGGAAAGGCCTTCGATGATCTTCTTGAGCGTCCGGCTCCGCGTGTCGTTCGGTTGAAGGTCGCGTTCGAGCAGTTCGGCCCACATTCCCATGGCACCAAGGGGATTCCTGATCTCGTGCGCAACGGCCGCCGACATCTCACCAAGTGCCGCCATGGTGCGCGCCTGCTGCATTTCGCCCTCAAGCGCCTTGATCTTGGAAACATCGGTGAAAATTTCCACTGCACCGAGGCAGGTTCCTGACCGGTCCTGGAGGGGCGCCGATTGAAACGAAACCGGAACCGGATGGCCGTCCTTGCGCCAGACGACTTTCTCATCCCTTTTCGAAGGTCTTCCCGTATGGAGGACCTTCAAAAGGATTCCTTCATGATCCATAGCACGACCGAAGATGGTACCGTACGGCCTGCCGAGGACCTCCTGGGGTGAAAATCCGGTAATATCGGCCGCGGCCCGGTTGAAATGCGTAATCACTCCCTTGGTATCGACCCCGATAACGCCGTTGTCCATGCTCTCCAGAATGCTGTTGAGGTACGTCTGCATCTCCTCGCGTACCGCGAGACTCTGCTGCAACTCGGTGTTTTTCTTATCCAGCTCGATATTGACATTTTTGAAATCCTCACGCATCGCTTCGTACGCCTGTTGCAGGCGCTCCGCGCGGAGCTGGAAATCAACAAACGCCTTCTGCAGCGGCTCGACGAGCCGGGCGGGCAGCGTGCGTTGTTCCAGGGTATCAGTCGTCATCGGGTTTCGTTTAGGTTGCTTTCGAGAGAACACGCTCGAGATATTTTTTGAGTTGCGCTTCACCATCGAGAAAATTCCTGATCACCTTTTCGGTCTCCTGCAGCACGCCGTCTAGCTCCTGCGCATCGGCGGACGCCCCCAGCTCCCCTTTGCACTCCTGCCATGCCCCCACCTGACCGGCAATGCCTGCCCGCTCAAGCTCAATTCGGGCCAGAAGCTCCCGCTTTCGTTCAAGGTCTTCCTTGATGCTCCCCGCATCCCCCCGCGACAGTATGAGATCACCCACGATCTTCTGGACGATACCGCAGAGGTCCCGGTAGTAACAGAGTTGCCGGAGAAAAGATTCCTTGAGTTCACGGATAATGAGTGTACCATTCTCATCCATCTGGTGCAACCGTTCCTGCGGAACCGGCGACACAGCGCACGGCCTGTCCGGCCGTGTGGGGCTACCGAAGCGTGGCCTGGTATTCATGCTCCCATACCGTATCGTCGAGCTTCCACTGGGCCTGTTTGGCCCAGTAATCCTCGGGAAAACGCTTAATAAGGTCCTTATATACAGCAATCGCTTCCTTGTACCGGCGTTCCTTCTTGTGAATGGTCCCGATCTGGAATAAACCCCATGGGGTCTCCTGAAACGACGGATATTTCCTGACCACCCGCTTGTAATATTCCAGTGCCCCCGCAAACTGTTTTGCCTTGTACTTTTCGTCTGCTATGCGGTAATACGAATCCGGCACCCGCACATAGACGTTGCCGTGCTCGCCCTTGACGATAGCCGAATCGAAACAGCTTATCGCACGCGCCGTATTGCCGATTGCGAGGTACATGTCACCGGTTTTGAACAAGCCGCTTACTTTGTCAGCGCACTGCGAGGAACCCGCCACGGCCTGGAAATAAGCATCGATAGCTTTTTTCGGCTGCTCAAGCTCGGCATATATATCCCCCAGTTTCTCCCACGCCTTCCCCCGCCATGGATGATTCCTGTGGGTTTTGAGAAATTGACGGTAGGCTTTCTCCGCCAACGTAACCTCCCTGCGCTCAGAATACGTGAGCGCCTTCAGAAACAGACTCTGCGCCGCCAGTTCATGGCGTCCGTACCGTTCAATGATCTGCTGAAACTGGTTTTCCGCCTCGCGCCACAGGCGCAATTTGGAATAGCAGACGCCGGTATTGTAGATGCACTGTACCGCAACTGCGCCTTTGGGGTGTACGGCAAGCGTCTTTTTGAATTCCCGTATGGCGTTGTCATAATTCCCCGCCTGAAACTCCTTGATGCCCCCGAGTAGTTTATGTCCCGCATCGGAGAGCGTGTCCACGGAAACCATCGACAACATGGAATCGATCCTTACTTTCAGCATCCCTGCCTCGCGCACCTCTCCGGCATCCTCTTCTTCGGTATCCTTTGCGGGTGCCGTACCGGTGACCGCAGGTCCCGATGGTTTTGTTGCCTGAGTTTTCACAAGGCGTTTGTATGCGGCAACGAGCGCATTCGCTTCCTTCCTGCCCGCCGCGGAGTCGGTGCAGCCGCTGTAATAGGAAAGTTCACGCACCGCCTGGGAATAATTCCTTTCCTTTCCATAAATTTTTCCCAGATACAATGCGCCGATACAGCCGGGCGCAGAATACTTTTTCCCTTTTGAAAGGTTTATTTTCGCCTTCCCAAGCTGGTCTTTGTGATACCTGATAATCCCTGCGTAATAATAGGCTCCCGGATAACCGGGTTCGAGCGTGAGTACGGTGCGCAGCAATGCAAGAGAGGAATCATACCGCTGCCGATGATACAAGTCGACCGCCTGCGTGAAAAGCTCCGCCGCCCTTTCATTTTTCGGTGGCGCACCCGTCGGCGGCCGCACGGCTTTGCCGCCCCCCTTTTCCCCTGCGGTTATCCCCGAGTCCTGTCCGGCAAGCATACCGTCAACGCCGATTGTTTTAACGAGCCGGTCGATCATCTGCTGAATACTGTCCTGCTGCGCCGGATCACACACCTCCTGATAATGCTGGTATTCGATGATTGCTTTCTGCAACTGACCGTCACTGACGTACGAATCGGCCAGCATCAAAAGCGCCTTGCTCCATCCCGGATTGTAGGTCAGCGCCTGTTTCAGATTGGCGATCGCCAAACGGGGTTGTTTCTGAATGGTACGGATTTCGGCGATATGCATATAGACATGGTAGTTGTCAGGATACTCAGCGAGCACCTTGCGGAACTCTTCAATCGCCTTGTCATATATTTTTTCGGTTTTATATTTCATACCGAGGCGGTAATGGAGATAGTCCCCCGTCTCGCCGCCGGCAGACGCATTCACGGCAAGCAGCAACGCCATGCCAATCAACGTTATTGCAAAAAGATGTCGTCTCATGGTGGTCCATCCATTTCCGTATTTTATAACCTGCGTATGTTCAAACCCCGGGTACCCTGAACCCTATCATATTTTTTCCCGAATGAGAGCGACCGTTGTTCCCTTTTCGGCCGGTTTCAACCGTACGTGTTCAAGCCGTTCCCGGACAAGCTGCTCACCCATACCAAACTTCACCACCGTACTGGGATAGATGATTCCGGCCTGCACGTAGGGATCGTCACTCTGCAGTTTTATGCTGTCAATCCTTTCGATTTCGGCCTGCGTGCTGTCTGCGGCCTGTTCAAGCTCAAGGCCCTTCAGCTTCATGGCACCGAGTATCTTCTCATTATCATACGACAATGCACCGTTTTCATCAAGATGGTCGCGCACAAACTCGAATACCAGCTCCCTGTTCTTTTCCATCTCGGTAGCAAGCGTCGCGATCCGGGAAAGCATGTCATACCGCTGTTTCTGTAATTCGTATTTTCTACCGATATCGATCACGGTCCTGGCCTCGCTCTCGCTGCCTATCTCGTCGGCCATTACGCCGCATGCCCCCGCGACCACGCCTCCGCGGATGGATTTCGCATAAACGATACCTTCACAGGCGACCATTGCATTGACCGCATCCTCAAGAATGACAACGTCGGTACCCGCAATGACCCGCAAGTTCTCCAGGTGCCGGACACGAACGGCTCCTTTTGATTCAAGGGTGCCGCTTCCCGAACCGACGGCCCCACGCTTCACGACCAGGTTGCCACCGCATCTGATCGACGCGTCCTCCACACTCCCGTGCACCAGGAGCGACCCTTTGGTGTCAACCGAAAATCCTGCACGCACCGTCCCTTGAATGGTCAAGTCGCCGGCAAACCGAACGTCGCCGGTCTGATAGTCAATATCACCCGGAATTCTTTTCTCTTTGCGTACCTCAATGGAACCATCAGGCTCAACACCGACGCCGCCGTCGATTTCCGCGATCAGCACATCAGGATCCGAAGGCATGATCCGCGTCCCTGCTCCCTTGGGAAGCCGCGCATCGCTGGGCAGAGGGGGCGCGATCGGCTTACCCAGAACAGTCAGCCCCTCCTTGCCAGGCACCGGCGGTATGCGTCGGGCCAGGACATCCCCCTTGCGGACGTTGATAATGTAACTGATGTCATGATAATCAACCCTGCCGTCCGGCAGCTTTTTCGGTTTCCCGACCGATGCGATGTCAACGTTCATTTCAATCCTGCCCGCTATTCCGGGTTCGGGCGGCATGCCGCGGGCAACCTCCTGTTTTTGGCCGATCTGCCGCATGGTAACCATATCATTGATCGCCCGGGTGTTGATCCCGTACACAACGCCGCACTGCTTGAGCGCCTGGAGCACCTCCTCTCCGGAAGGATAGTTTATCTCCCGCTGGGGCAGAACGGTCACGTACGCATACAGTCCGTCCGGTGTGCGGGTAACGGTTATTCCATTCGTCACGTCACATTGTCCTTTTGTGCGGTGCTCTAACCACGCGGTATAACGCCGGCTCATGCGTCATATGGCTGTTTTCTATAATTGTATGGTACTTGAGGTTATAAGCGCAATGATATTGTCGAACGCCCCACACCGGACAACGTACGTGGAAGGTATTATTTTATTCAATGGAGGGCTACCTCCCGCAAGGTGAAGCATTTTCATTCTTTGGACGGATCTTATCATGTCGTGCCCTCGATGCGGACATACCGGTACCACCCTTTCCTCCCACCACAACTGCGCCATGTGCGGTTTTTCATTTTCCACCGACAGCAGAACACTGCACCATTCATCTTATGCCGGCATTATCCCCTGGGAGACTGAAGGCGGCGATACCACTCCGTTAAAAGCGCTTGCGACAACCTTCAGCAACTCCTTTTCAAAACATGACCGTTTTTTCTCGGCAGCGGCGCACTCCAGACCGCTCATTCCCGCTCTTATATACGGTCTTCTGACGGGAAGCATCGGTACCCTTGCCACTGTTCTCTGGGAGTACCTGCCTGCTTTTTCAATCAGCTCCATGCTCTTGAGAAGCGCTTCCCTTGCTGATTATGCCCAAACGTCCCTGTCACCCGCGACACTCATAGCCACCCCCCTCATTCTGCTGTGCCAGATCTTTTTCATGACCCTCTATTCGCACGTCATGCTTGTTCTGACGCATAGCAGGAACGTTCCGCCCAGGGCGACGTTTAAGATAATATGCTATGTGCAGGGCGCCTCCCTCTTTCAGCTCATCCCCTTTGCCGGCGTGTTTCTTTCGTTCTGCGCCGGTTTGTACCTCCTTGTCACCGGTATCCACGCGGGCCACTCCATCAGCAGAACCCGCGCCTTTCTGGTGCTCGTGCTGCCCCTGGCGCTGTGCATAATCCTTTTAATCACCATAACGCTCCTGGTGCTGGCAGGGATGGTCATTTCACAAAGTCCTGAAATCGACCCGTTCTCGCTTCTTAGGCGCAGGTAATCCGGCAACCCGCCGGGAGCGGGGGCTCTGGCGCCGTCGTATCTTGCGTTTTACACGCTATAACGGTATAATAGTACGTGAAGGCGGTCGTTTTCTGCCGGACGCTGTTTGACCATGATGAGAGGTACACACTATGGCGAATTCAATACATATGCTTCTTGATGTCAATGCGCCTATTGATGTCCATCTCGGGCATACACGCATGACGATCAGGGAACTCCTCAACCTCAAAAAGGGGAGCGTGGTCAAGCTCAACCGCATGGCCGGGGAGCCGGTCGACGTTTTTATCTGCAAGAAGCTGCTGGCAAAGGGAGAGATAACCGTGGTCGACGACAAGCTCTCCGTGCGCATCGGCCAGCTGTATGGGGCGCGTGAAAAGTTCAAGCACCTGTAACCGATTCTCACCACACGCGATTGCTGTTCTCCGGTTCGGGCAGGGTCACGAAGCGTTTTCGCGGGGAAGGTGTCGGGACACCACTCGTGCTAATAATGCACACCCAGCGCCAGCCGTACGTACGAATAGGCAAGCTCGTCAAACCTGAAGGTGTAATCGAGGAAATATTTCTTATACCGGACGCCTGCCCCTACCGACGGGACCTTGTCCGAAAGCCCTGTCCGAAACGCAACCATGTCCCAGAATTCTGCCTCGATCCCGAAATGGTATGTCGTCCGGTATTGCCGTTGCGCTCCTGCCGACAGGGTCCAGTTTCCACCCAGGTTACCGCTCTTGTCGACATAGGCCATCCCGGCGTAATAGGAGCGTGTTACCATCTCACGGTATTCTCTATTCGGGTTATACTCATCGCGGGAGTTGATCCAGACGACCGGGCTCGGCACAATGTCGCGCGCTGAAGCGCCCAAAAGAATCTGACGCGAAACCTTTTTTTTCTCGATGCTGTAATCCACCCCGATGACCATAAGCATTCCGGCATCCAGATTAACGTTCATGCCCATGTAAAGAAGCGTATCGGGTTTCATGGTCTGCCAGAAACTCTTGAAACTGAAACCTGCGCCAATCTCAAAGGGCAGAGGAAACGAAGCCTCTGATGAACGGGGCATGGACAGCGGAAACATTTTCGCGATGGATACGACAATGAGATGCTGGTTATTTGAAAAGGTTGACAGCGGTTTTCCGTTCGCCCGCCATTCCTGTCTGTCATCCTGACGCTGGGTATACGAACCCAGCAGCGTGTCGTACCGCTCGATGGGCCCGCTGAGAAACGGCAGATACATGACCGAGCTGCCGAGGTTATCGGAAAACGGCACGGTCATGGCAACACACCCGTGGTGCGACATCCCTCCGTAGAGGTCGGCGAACTCAGCGGAAAATTCGTAGCTGTCCAGAAAGGCCGGAGCGGCCGGGTTCCACAGCGACGCCACGCCATGACGGGGCAGGACCACTCCGGTTTCACCCAGGGCCACGATGTCGCTCCCGGCCGGCAGCCGGGTCATTTCCGTTGCATAGCGAATCGCAAGCGAATCGTCGGCCCGCACGACCGTCACCCCGCACAAGATCAGAAGCACCGGGAAAAAACAGATGCGCCTCAGAAGCGCCGCCCCATACGCACGGTGGAAGGACATTCCGCTTTCACTCCCCCATGACCGTCACCGAGACCTGCCGGCTGCGCGGCCCGTCAAACTCGCAGAAATAGACTGATTGCCATGTGCCTCGTACAAGTGTACCATTCCTGACCGGAATTTGCACGGACAATCCGACCAGCGACGCCTTCAGATGGGAATCGGAGTTGCCCTCGCTGTGGTGAAAACGGGGGTCCTGGGGAACCAGTTCGCTGAGCTTGTAAAAGAAATCCCGCCCCACATCCGGATCCGCGTTTTCATTGATCGTGATCCCGGCCGTGGTATGCAGGGACGCGACCAGGCAGATGCCGTTCTGTATCCCTGATTTTTTCACTATGCTCTGCACCTCTGCAGTCATATCGACCCATTGCGCCCGATGCTGCGTGCGCAGCGAAACACTGTTCTGAATGACCATATCCGGTTTCCTCCAACGTGAAACGATTTGCCGTGGACAGATGCGTCCAAAATGCAATTATGTAATGAATATATAAACCGCGGGATGGTCATTCCATCCCCGCCACAATGCCTGCGAACCTTCGATTATCGTGCATCTGAAAAATCCGGCCATCGCTGTGCGGCACCACCGTGCAGCATGAAATATTTTTATAAAAAGAGAAGGGATTTCGATGCCGAAAAAAATAATGTGGCTTATCTCGCTTGTGGGGATAACCCATGCGCAGGTCACCATAAGTTTCCTGGGCGACTGCACCATCGGATGCGACGCACGCTGGCCGGTTTTTGACGAGTATGCCGCAAAAAAAGAGTATTCCTATTTCTTCTCCGGGGTCGTTCATCTTCTTTCAGCCGACGACTACACGGTCGCGAATCTGGAGACCGCAATCATCGACACCGGCACGCCAAGGGAAAAGCAGTTCAGGTTCCGCGGCAAACCCCAGTACCTCGAAATGCTCACCGCGGGAAGCGTGGAAGCGGTAACGCTGGCGAACAACCACTCCTGGGACTACGGCGATTCAGGGTATGCGCAAACCCGGCGAAACCTCGACAAATACGGTATCGACCACTTCGGCTGGGGTACGGTACTTCGCAAGAATATAAAAGGCCTTCGGTTCGTGTTCATCGGTCAGGGATTTTACATTCAGGACTACGTGCTTCCGTTTATAAAAAAGGTCCGAGACTCTGTTGACTTCATCGTGGTGGCGTTTCACTGGGGGGAGGAAAAACAATACCAGCCGAACAAAAAACAGATCGCCATGGCCCATTCGCTTATCGACGCAGGCGTCGACTTGATCGTCGGCCATCATCCGCACGTTGTTCAGCCGGTCAAGATCTACAAGGGCAAGTCAATTGCGTACAGCCTTGGGAATTTTGTGTTCGGCGGCAACAGAAATCCGCGCGACAAACGCGCCTTGATTCTGCAGGCAACCTTCGAAAAAGACAAACCGATTGCGGTCAAGACAATCCCGATAAAGATATCATCGGTCGATTCGACTAATGACTTCAAGCCGGTGATTGTCGAAAAGGAGCAATGATCCGGATCACCTTGTCTTCCGGCGTGCCTATTAGAAAAACAGCGACAGCGGTTCAGTCAATGATATGATCGGTTGGAAGGATGAAACGGGCGGGATTTATCGGACGTCTGTTTTCGCGGATTTCATAGTGAAGGTGCGGACCCGTGCTTTTTCCCGTATTGCCCATGAAGCCGATACACTGACCTCTTTTTACCCACTGACCCCGCGTTACCGCATATCCGTCCAGATGCGCATAAATTGATTCCAGTCCAGTTTCGGGATGCTCCAGCACCACGGCCTTGCCAAAATGATGTTTCCTCTTGGCTTCTTTCACCACGCCATCGGCGGGCGCACAAACCGGAGTGCCGGGCCTATTGGCGATATCAAGCCCATCATGATGAACCCGTATTTTTAAAAGAGGATCAATCCTATACCCGAATTCCGACGTCACCCTGCCCTCAGTCGGCCAGATCGAGGGACGCTGGGCCCAGTAACTGCTCATATTTTTGACGTGTTCCCCCACCTGCTCAAAGGTCGCGTTCTGAAGCTGCGCCCTGCGAATAAGAAGGGTAAGGCTCTCCTGCACCGAAGAAACCTTGCGAATAAGGGGATCCTTCGGAACATAAATGACCGGCTCAAAGGCCGAGGGGAAACCGCCGATACCGGCCTGGCGTACATCGGTGCTGATCGGGTCGAGACCCACTGCCAGGCGGGTCACATCTTCGAAAACAACCAGATCATTGAGCTTTTGTGCCTGCTTTGAGAGAAAATCGGTGAGCGAGAATAGTTTTTTCACCAGGCTCTCATGCTCATGCCGTTCTGCGAGATACACCACCTGCGCATATCCGTGCAGAGCGCCGTACCACGCAAGACGCGCTAATCCGACGCTGCTTGCCAGGAGCACCAGGCACAGCGAAACGGCCGCAACGCCGGTACACTTGAATTGACGAACACGCGAGTTTGAACGGTTATTTACTACAACAAAACGGTACTTTAGAAGTCTCATTATCGTTCAGCCAGAAGGTACCTTCGTTTTGATCAATCGTCAGGGAATGACGTAATCCCTTACGATCCCCTGAAAACGGATTCAAGTGTGATTGCTTGGTATTCCCATTCTGCCGCTTTTCGTTGGCACTGAAAAGAGGCAGAATCCCTCAGACATGCAATTAAAAATAGGCGATATATATGTATATATGCAAGATTTTTTTCATTGTGCTTTAAAATAAGGTTCTTGGATCCGCGGCCCTTCTGTTACGGCGCCTTTGAATCGCGCTCGATTTCCTGCGGGTCCTTTACAGGAATAAAATACCACCCTGCCAGGTAGGTAATGATCCCGGGCCAGATACCGGTGAATATCGTAAGAAAAACCGCTATTAATCGGACCATGGTCGGGTCCATGTTGAACATGTCCGCAATACCTGCGCAGATACCGGCGATCTTTTTTTCCTGTTCAATACGATAGATCTGTTTCATAAAAGCTCCTTTGTTAGCGCCGCAGACGGCTAAGCATTGTTTTTTCAAATATCCATCACGTCCAGTAAACCGCGCAAGCAAAAATCTCTAAAAACGGTAATACAAACCGGCCAGGGCGAGCGAAGAGGCTTCAACTCGCCACGCTCCGCTTCATGCCGGAGCAGGTTCCCCGTCTCCATAGAGATCCTTTCTACGGTGACGCATTAACGGGAGCCGTGTTCTCGTTTGTTCCAGGAGGCCCGGTTCGAGATCCGCGAAGATGATCGTTTCCTCCTCCCCGGCCTCTGCAAGTATCTCTCCCCAGGGCGACACAACGAGCGAATGTCCGTAGGCGGCATAACTCGAGGCAGGATTCCTGGCCTGAGAAACAGCGGCCAGAAACACCTGATTTTCAATCGCCCGGGCGCGGTGCATGACATGCCAGTGGGCCGGGCCGGTAACGGCGTTGAAATTGGCAGGCACGAGAAGCAGCTCCGCCCCTTCAAGCGCAAGCTTCCGGGCAGCTTCAGGAAACCTGATATCATAGCAAATGAGGGTCCCTATCGTACCCAACGCTGTTCGTGCAACCGGGAACCGGTTGCCTGCAGTGAACAGTCGCGACTCCCTGATCACTGTTTTCCCGAGCGTCATTTCAAAGAGATGGGTTTTGCTGTAGGAGAGCGCGGTTTCTCCATCAGGCGTAATCAGATGCGAGGTGTTTGACAGGCCGGACCGCCCCTTGATCGCCATGGTACCGCTGCAGATATGAAGGTTGTACCGCCGCGCGGTGTCCGCAAACATCGCAACGAGCCGGCTCATGTCCCCCCGTTTTTTTATCGCCGGCAGCTCATAGGGAAGGTAGAATATTTCCGGCAGAACGGCGAGATTCGCTCCGCTCTTGGCCGCAACCGCAAGCATGTCAAAGGCACGCCCGATCGTTTCGTCACAATCGTGCCGCGAGCGGATCTGGCAGAGCGCGATACGAAAAGGTTTCATATGCCGGTAAAATAGTACCTGCCGTCAAACGTGCCGCAACAGCCTCCTGTCCGGTTTTGCATATACTATCTTCCTGACATAATAACAGGAAGGAGGTACGATATGTTCGTCACGACCGTCATGGTAAAGGTCAAACCGGAACATGTCGACGCTTTTATCAAGGCATCAATCATCAACCATGAAAGCTCAGTACAGGAACCGGGGAACATGCGCTTTGACCTGCTGCAGTGCGCTGACGACCCGGCCTCGTTCATGCTCTATGAGGCGTATGATTCGGCGGCTTCATCAGCGGCGCACAAACAGACCGCTCACTATGCGGCATGGCGTGACGCGGTCGCTCCGTTCATGGCCGAGCCGAGACAAGGCATCCCGTACAACGGGATCAGGCCCTGAACAGTGAAGCTTTCCCCGCACAGCGATGTCATGGATCCTGTTGCGGCGTTTTCGCTTGCGCGGCCCCCGAAAATCATTTTCGGCGCAGGATCCCTTGCGCGCATCGGTGCAGTCGCTTCGGCTCTGGGAAACAAATCGCTTCTGGTGGTTTCGCGAAGCCTAATGCATAATTCCCTTGTCATGGGTCGCCTCGCCGCAACGCTTGACAATGCTTCCGTGGAAGTCCACGCCGTTTCCCTGAGCGGCGAGCCCTCCCCTGACCTGGTCGACACGACCGTCAAACAGTACGCGGATCGCGGGATCACCGTGGTCATAAGCATGGGCGGCGGCAGCGCCATTGACGCCGGCAAGGCGGTCTCCGCAATGCTGCCGCTGCGGAAACCGGTAACCGGTTTTCTCGAAGAGGTGGGTTCTGCCCCGCACCCGGGCACCAAAATTCCCTTTATCGCGGTGCCGACAACCGCGGGCACCGGCAGCGAAGCAAGCGCAAACGCGGTCCTGAGCACAATCGGTAACAATGGATTCAAGAAATCATTGCGCCACGAGGCGCTTACTCCTGACGTAGCTCTTGTCGATCCTGAGCTCGCCCTGACCTGCCCGCCCGAGGTGACCGCGGCATGCGGCATGGACGCGCTCACCCAGCTTCTCGAAGCGTACGTATCACCCAAAGCGTCGCCAATGACCGACGCACTGTGCGAGAGCGCGTTTCCAAACCTGCGCAGCCATCTTTTCGCCGCATGTACCGACGGTACAAAAAACCTTGTTGCCCGATCGCATATGGCATACGCGGCACTCGTCTCGGGGATCGCGCTTGCAAATGCCGGGCTCGGCGTCGTGCACGGTTGTGCCTCGCCCATCGGCGGGTACGTTGCCATTCCTCACGGCGTGGTGTGCGGGACGCTGCTCGCGCCCGCGACAGCCGTCACCGTACAAAAGCTGTTTCGTGAAAACCCGGATCACGGCGCTCTTGCCAAATACGCACATGCCGGCACGCTGATTTCCGGCAAAAAACATGGAACAATCGAACAGGGGTGCGATGGCCTCATCACGACGTTACACAAGTTGACAGAAGCTGTTCGTATCCCGCGGCTGTCCGCCTACGGCATCTCGCACGACGACATCATGAAAACAGCGGCAGGCGCATCCAGCAAGAACAATCCGGCACCGCTGTCTGAGCAAGAGATACACGAGCTTCTATTATCGCGCCTTTGACGGATATCCCGAAGTATTTTTATGGAAGCATGCGCGGTATGCATCCGACATGCGTCGTCATCAATACATGGAGTCTTGCATCTTATGATACGGTTGGTACGCAACTTCGGTCTCTGCATGCTGGCGGCATGCCCGGCTTTTGCGGCGGACATCAACGTCCCGGTTTCCTACGACACGCTCAGAAACGGCCTGCGCATCATCGTGGTGCCGGACACCAATGTCGCCGTGGTCTCATGCCGTCTTTATTATTTTGTCGGCTCCATGTACGAATCCACCGGTTCCACCGGCCTTTCGCACATGTACGAGCACATGATGTTCAAGGGAACCCGCACGCTCGGCACAAACAATCTTAAAAAAGAGCTGCCGATCATGACCGCCATCGACTCGCTGGACCGGCTTTTGTACCTGCACGAACAGGCAGGGCACGCCGGTGATTCGGTTGCGGCACGCTACCGTTCCGCCATCGGCGCCCTCCTCGAAAAACAGCGGCGCCATATAAAAAAGGATGAAATATGGGAGCTGTATCAGAACAACGGCGGCACCCATCTGAACGCCTGGACCGCGGACGACATGACCGCCTACATTGTCACGCTCCCGAAAAACAAGGTGGAGTTGTTCTACTGGATCGAATCCGACCGCATGGCCAATCCGGTGCTCAGGGAATTCACCAGCGAGCGCGACGTGGTCA
>JAFGDP010000086.1 GCA_016932075.1 Chitinispirillaceae bacterium
CCCCTGCCAGGGAAGGTGGCGCTGAAAGCGACTGAGGGGTTTCTGGTATTTTCCGCCGTTTCCGTGTGCGCGCCTCACCCCGGCTTGTCAGCCGCCCTTCTCCACATTCGCGGAGAGGGGAAAGGGGAGAGGCGTTTTCGCGTGCGTCTCCCGCCGAGGCGGGATGAGCGGGAAACGCGGCAAGCGGTCAGTAGTACGTATTGCTCTCCGCCCAGTCGTCAAGGAAAACGATGAGCCGGTTGTTGACGGCGTTTCGCATGAACACCGGGAACCCGGGAGGGGCGCGGTTCTGCTCGGTAAAACGGGTGTCTTCGAGCACGTAGAACGGCTGGTTCGCGAGCCCGGTCGTGTTCCAGCCGCACCTATAGGCGCGGTACGCGCGCATGATCTGGTTGCCGCTGACCTTGATCCCGCACTGCATGGGTCTTCCGATATATTTATCGTAGGAAATGTCAAAGGACAAGCACCCTTTACGCATTACGCCCGCGCCGATCTTTTCGTTCATGGCAAGGAGCGATGCATTGATATGAAGCAGACCGTTGGTGCCGGTGACGGTTGGCGTTGACGGTGATGAGTGATAGCTGAACTGTCTGACCCACTGGTCAAGAAACCTGATGCGCCACCCCGAGGCCAGGCCGATAAAGTTGGGGTTGTTGGGGGCCATGCCGTAACTGGTGCTGGCATTGTATGGGTCATACCCTTCGACCGTCAGGTTGTCCACCGGCACGATATCATACCCCGCGCGCGTGGCCACGGAAATAGCCCCGCGGACCGTTCCATACACGTTGATATTATTTGACGCGATAAAAACGGTGTTAGTGTTGTAATAGTTCCGTTCGTGCACGCGGTTGCCGGCGCCGTCGGTATATTCGAACGTGTACCTGGGCATTCCCGAATAGAAATCAAACCGCAATGTCGGGCGGTAGTCGTTGTAGTCAGAGCCCTCGTCCCGTCGCGATATCGGCAATATTCTTTTCGTGATACCCGGCAATATGGCGGCATCCAGGACGTCGCCGTCGGTCTGCACCGAATTCAGGTTTATTGGCGTGGCATTGGGGACAAAGGTATTCCTGAAAACGCCGTCGAGTTGCGCGACCGTGGGATTGGGCCATTTCGCGTCAACCCCCCAGTTGTAGTTGTTGCCGTAATGGCCGATACCGTAGTTATGGTGCCCGAAATAATTGGGCGCGACAGCGTTGATCGCGTTCTGCGCAACGGTCACCGGGCCGTTGAATACCACCGGCCCTGCCCCGCCGGGTACCGCGTCCTGGCTCAAGCGCAGGTAAATGGAATTCAAATGCATGGGCCCGTTGAACGTTGTTCCCCTGAAACCGCCCCAGTACAGATCGTCCGGGTCAAGCGGGGCCCATGCCGGACCCTCGCCCGGATCAAGGCTGTACCCGTCATAAAAGGTCGTATACTTTGTCACGGACTGGGCCTGCGCATTGCCCACCGTTATCCGTTTGAGAAACGTGGACGCGGTTTGTGCTCCGCTGCCTGCCGGGTCCCTGAACACTTCGGAATTGATGGAGGCGGTATTGGCGAGCGTCGCGTTGGGCGCTACCCTGACCCTGAGGTCCATTCCGCCAATGGTGACCTGCGAATTTCCGAATGGATTGGTCGAATTGTTGATGCCGGGAAACATGGCCTGACCGCTCAGCCAGGTCGCGGCAAGCATGGTCCCGGATTCCGCGGCATGGAACGCCTGCTCGAGCTGCAGCGCATGGGTCTCGCTGTTAAGGCTTGAGGAGCTGACCTGCAGGAACCCGATGCCTGCAACGGCAATGATCACGGAAAGCGCCACCGCGCCCACCAGGATCGAGCCGGAGCGGTTGCCAATGATGTTTTTTTTCAGTTTCTGCATGAGAATACCTCCTGTCCTGAAAAGACCGTGTCTTTTTGAGAGAGGTACGAGGCAACGATATTGAGGTTGAGCGTCACATATTTCCTGTTCGGCGCAAGAATGAAGTTGCTTGGTGGGTTGATTGTCACCTGCACCGGACCATCGGACGGATTGATCACGAACGGGACCCAGTTGTTGACCGACGTGCTCCACTCCTTGAGCGTGGTGCCGTCGATGAGGAAGCCGCCGATGCGGTTGCCGCTCGCGTCATACACCTGGAACGACTGGGTCGTTGACTGGGGAAAACTGAACGTGGACGAGTGCCATGTCTCGCCCATCTCGAGAACGGCATTGGAGCCCCGCGTTGTCTGCGAGATCTGGGACACCACGGTTTCGTACTGCTGGAGCAGTTTCGCGTTGAGCGCGCTGCTTTTCACCTGGTCGCCGTTGAAATAGATCACCGTGACCATGACGGTTCCGATGACCACGGCCACCGCGGCGGTGATCAGGCCTTCGATAAGAGTCATGCCGGCTTTGTTCTTCATGGCGAGACCCATTTTTCAATATTGACGCTTTCCGTGGTCGTGGTATTGGCGGCGCTCCGTTCCTGCCACGTCACGGTCATGGTGATCCGCTTGTGTGGTATGGCTATGCCCATTGCACCGTTAATGTTCTGCTCGTTGCCGACCGTAACCGTGAGCGTGCCCTGCAGATTGTTCCTCTTGTCAATTAGCACGTTCTGATTCTGCGTGCCGGCAGCCAGGCCGTAATACGCGTCCCTTGTGTAGGTCGGCGTTTCCAGCGTGCGTTCGATGATTGCCCGTGCCGCCCTCCGGTGCCGGTCAAGCGATGTAAGCTCCTGCGCTTTTCTGACCATGGCAATGGTAGCAAATAGCGAAAGAGAGATCACCACGGCCGCAACAAGGATCTCAACAAGGGTGAACCCGCGGTTTTTTGCAATCATACCATACTTTCGCGAAAGACGGTTTGAGTATATTATTATTATAAATGAATTAAATAATAAAAGCAACAGGTATTTAAGCGCTAAAATTGGCATGTTCGGCCCACGCGCCCGCCCTGGAGCGGCTCCTTTTTAATAAACTGATATTCTATGAATTGCGGTGGGTATAATAAATATCGTTACAGTAGCATTCAGTATCAAGCAGCGGGTCTATGAAAGCGAATACCGGTGAACGCACCGGAACAGGCGGCGTGATCGTGTCGTCCCAGCCTTAAAACCGTTCAGGAAAAAAGACGATACCGATACCGATACCGACGCCGAGGGGCGTATGTCGAACAAACACCCTTTGCAGCAATCAATCTGCCCCCGCAATCACTGCGGCAAGGTAGAGCGGGACCACGATGATATTGCGATACCGGGAGTAATTTTCAAGGCTGAGGCGGATTCCGTAACTGCTGTTATGCTCGTCCATGAATACCGACATACTTTGCATCGACCCCCGGGTGCCAGACTTGACCTCGATGGGAATAATCAGGGCGCCTTTTTGTATCAGATAGTCGACCTCGGCGTTGCTCGAACGTGCTTCGCGGTGCCAGTAGTATAATTGACATGAGCTGTTTGCGTTGCCGGAAGCCCTGATTTCAAGACCGGCAAAGACTTCCGCAATGCTCCCTTTGTTGATAAAAGAGAGGAGTGGACTCGTCAGAAGCTCGTTCAACTCCAGGCCGAGCAGGCGGTTGTGAAGGCCAAGGTCCAGCGGGAGCGCTTTGAATTTTTTTGCGTTGATCTCAGCGCCCAGCGGGATACCGTTCCCGGATGTATGGTAAACTTTGCCAACCAGCCCCGCCATTTCAAGCAGATCCAGCGCATCCTTATAACCGGTCTGTGGTCCCGTATCACCGATCCTGGAATACTTGAATTTGCGCCCGGCCTGCAGCGCGACGGATTTCAACGTTTCAAACATTTTTACCCGGGATATCCGGGTCTTATATTTGGCGAAATCATCCTTGAATGTGGCCAGCAGATCATCGAGCGAAGACCTGCAGAGCATAAGGTCGCGTTTGTCTCTATACAGTTTGACCACCGCGGGCATGCCGCCGACAATCGCATAGGTACGAAAAAGGGCAAGGTATTTATCGTGAAACACGGTATCGACCGACGTCACCGGCATTTTTAAAAACGCGGCTGCGCCTTCGCCTTCCACTGCGGCAACAAATTCAGCAAACGACATCGGGTACATGTGCAGTGAAGCTATCCTGCCAACGCCGAAAGAGGGGAGTTGTTCCATCGCGAACTCAAGCAACGATCCTGCGGCTATTACGTGCAGATCAGGCATGCGTTCATGGAAATACCGAAGCGACCTGATGGCCTGCGGGCAGGAATGAACTTCATCCAGAAAAAGAAGCGTTTTTCCCGGAATGCAGGGGGTCGAATAGTATGCGGAAAGCTTTTCGCATAACGCGGCAGGATCGAGCGTCCCGGTAAAGAATTGCCTGACCGCAACATCAAAATCAAGATTGACCTCAAGAAAAAATTCAAATGTGGAGCCAAGCTGCCTGATAGAGTATGTTTTTCCTACCTGTCGCGCTCCTCTGACCAGTAGTACTTTCCTATGTTCGGCAGTACGCCAGTCATTGAGATTTTTTTCAATAGACCGCTTCATATACGTAATATACAAAAAAACAGGGCGTATTGAGTCAATAAGTGTAAATAATTCAACCCGTATCGCAAGCTGTAACACCAAAAATACAACCCTTAATAAGCGCCGGACACGACAGTAAAACAGGCGGCTATCGCGGAATTTTCCCTGCAGCGGATACCGGAACAGGCGGAGTGATCAGGGCGGCGTACGGTGGTCGATTAAATAAACGTACCGGGATTCACATTGAATATCTCCGCGAGTTTTTTTGCCATCTCCTTGCTAATTGTTCGCTGTCCGGTCTCATAATCGGAAATATGCGCGGCATTGGTGCCCGCCTTTTCGCCAAGCTCCTTTTGCGTCAATCCGTGCGCTTCGCGAAGATGCTTCAGGTAATCGTCAGGTCCCATTTCTTTTTCCATGACGTTGAACCAGCCGGTCGTTTTAATGTCAACTGCCTCATCATACTGGTCCCGCGCGTCCGTAAGGTATTCAGAATACCGTGCGGCGATTTCATCAAGCACTTTTTTCGGCGTGCTTTTCTTGAAATGAAAAAAACGGCTGGTAGTTCTTTTAATACGGTGCGTTCTCACGGCTGCCGGCATAATACACCTCGATCGTTATAGTGTCCTTTTCATGCGTCCAACAAGCGACATAATGATACGTCAGGTGGCAATGAAAACGGTTCTTTCCAAGTTTGCTGAAATTCCGCCACTGTGCCGCCCCGCTTGTGCCGGATTCGATTAAAACGGCAAGCAGGGCTTTAAAGCGCTGCTTGCACGGTCATCGGCAGTTTTGGCACATTTTTAAGGACCCGTTTTTTCACCAAGACGGTATAGGTCATAGCTAAATATACCCTGTTTCGGGGTAGTTGTCAACAACTGCCCGGTAAGGTGGTTGTCAGGAAAAACCATCGAGGAAAAAAGACGATACCGATACCGACGCCGATGGCCGGTACTAACGGTTATTGATCAGTGCACGTTATAGCAAATCATAACACGAGAGGAAGGACCGGCAAATCACAAGGTGAAATCGCACGCTTGCTCGGGATTTCTTATCAGGCATACCAAAAGCTGGAAAATCCGAGGAGATGCAATCCCACCATTAAGACTCTGGAAAAAATCTGTGCCAGCATGGGAAGAAAACTCGAAGTTTCCTTCTCTGAATTTTAAACGCGGTGGTTACCGGGACAAACGGTGTGACCGGGCGATGAGCCCGATCAGCCGTAAATTAAAGACTATAGGGACCGCTAAAAATCCAGCGTTTCTTTTTTTGCGCGTCCCAAAGGAGGGTCTAAGAAATGCTGATTTCCATTGAAGTTCGAAGTCCCCCTCCGGGGGATTTAGGGGGCAATGGAAAAAACGCATACATAGAGATGCTCTATATCGATTCCGAAACCTTGCGCCACGGTGTATTATATTTTATTATTTACCTATCGGAGGTCCTTGAATCATGAAATATTATTCGTTCAACGTTGTGATAGAGAAAGAATCGGAAGACGAAGGGTACTACGCGTACAGCCCAACCCTCCCCGGATGTTTCAGCAACGGCAGAACCATCGAAGAAGCCCGCACCAATATAAGGGAAGCGATTGAGCAGCACATCGAATCGCTGGTGTCGCACGGCATGTCCATTCCGCAGAATGAAAACATCGTCCATGTGGAGGGGTTGAGCATCGGAGTACCGGCATGACAAGAATGCCGTCGGTGACCTCCCGTGAGCTGTTAAAGTTCCTGAAAAAACAAGGATTTACGGAAGACAGGCAATCCGGCGTCACCTGGCCCTATGGAATGCGGAACAAAAGATATCCGTTACTATTCCGATACATACCGGATGCGATCTGGGCAGAGGTCTTGCGGTTAAAATACTCAAGGATGCTGGATATACGGTTGAAGAATATCTTTCCCTCAGGTAGTAAAAGGCGAGCAACCGTTTAAAATTGAACCGCTCAGGTGATAGAATCCTGAATCCCCGGATAAAGACATGCATTCCGAAAGACGACTACCGATTGAAACTTGTTTTTGCCAACGGCGAGCAGGGCGTTTTTGATTGCCGTCCGCTGCTTGATTTTGGCGTTTTTTCCGAATTAAAGGACTTGTCCGATTTTAAGATGGCCAAAGCAAGTAACGGGACGGTTGTATGGCCGCATGAACAGGATATCTGTCCCGATACCCTCTATCTTGACTCTCGCAAGTAAGAGATAGCCGCCTGGAAAGTATTCCTCTGCTGGAAGTTCACGCAAAATTTGCCGTGCTTGCGCACGAAGACCTTCTGACGCTCTCGGAAAACATCAGGTGAAGTGAAAAATCGAATGGTTCTGCAAATGCGACTGTTGAATTCCTGCCCCTCTGGGAATGGATGGCAGATCCGGTGTTTTACGGCCAGTAGAGACGCGAAGCATCATGAGATTCAGTAATTCCCGCGTCACCACGACACGGCCGTTACTTTGAGAGATATGGCAATGGCGCAGATACCAGGTCAGTACGTGCGAGAGGCGGATATACCGCTATGCTGAAGGTCCGTGACCGTGATCGTATTCGTTGCGCCGGTAACCGTGATCTGGTAATTGGCCGCATTGAAATAGAGATTTAACGGCGGCGTATTCGGTGTCTGGTCCCCTTCGGTCGGATCATTGCCGGTGCGGCGAAGAAAGGCGTTGGCAGCGGCAGCAGCGGTTTCGGCAAGGTTGTTCACCGTGGTTTGCCGCTGGTCATGGATATAACCGACATACATGGGAATGGCCACAGCGGCCAGGATGGCCATGATGGCAGCGACAACGATGGCTTCGACAAGGGTGAAACCTTTTGTTCCTTTTTCGCTTTTTTTCATATTAAAAGTTCCTTATCGTGAATACGGAAATCCTGTATGTAGGTTTATAATATAATTATACGAAACCCTAAAGATAATAACAAGGCATAAATAAGCGCTTAAACAAAATGCTCTCATAATATAATATAACAATGGATTACCGGTATTCTTGCCTTAAGACATACATGTTAAGAAACACCGAAGGAGCTATTTCTACGGATAAAGGTTTATATAATTTAAATATCAGGTCTGAATCATACAAATCCCTTTCCCACTCCCAGATAAGAGGCTCTGCATAGGGGATAAATGGCCGGTTCATTGAATCTCGAGGTTTGGAGGTAATATCGATGTTTCCAGCCAAGATAAAAGTAGGTTTGCATGATAGAATGTATTGACCATCATGTTTTTCATGGCCAGCCATTCCTGTACCAATATTCCTCATTTTACGGTGCGCGATATGCCGATCAGTCAACCCCATCATATCAAAAATCTTGAGCCCGGAATAATAACCGATAGCACCTATAGGCACAGCAGCAATGCTCTCTTCATGTAAAGTATGTTCTTTAAACCAGCGTCCTGCAATTGTCCAGTTAGGAACTTGAAGCTCTTTTTGAATTTTATATAAGCGAAAAAAAGGTCCGGCAATTGGGATGGTAGCGCTTGTAATACACCAGAGGACAATTGCACTGCCTGCTAAAATATATATAGTTCGTGGTGCAAAAAAGCGCAGCTTATTAACACAAATATCAATAGATTTTGCCTGAAGAACGGCAAGAAGCGGCAATGCCGGAATGGCAAACCGGTACATAGGAAGCCCATCTCCCCCCTCCCATATTACGGCAAGCCAGAGCAAGGCAGCAGACGTTGCGACAAGGCGTTGCTGTGCGTCGCCTCTAATACAGAAATAAAGAACAGGCAGAATCATTGCCAGGTACCCTTCATGGTCGACAGCATATGACGAGAAATAGCTGACGCCGCGAAGGACTTGATGAATGCCGCCGCCGGTTTTGGCGTAATAGGTGTTGGGCAACCAGTCGCCAAAGTATAGATATCTGAAAAGAAAAAGAGCTGCGGCCCCTACAAGTATTGGTATGGCTAACAAAGAGACTGTTTTCAAGTCATGGGACCGTATTCCTTCGGCAGTTGTCCAAGCGATAAGAATAAAGCCAATAATAATGCCTTCCGGACGGGTCCAAATGGCACAGATAGTCAAGACTAGACAAAGTATCCATTGCTTCCGAATATAGCAGAGAATGGTAGAAATAATGAGCAATGAAAAAAGCGATGTTTCCATTCCTGACGGGGCCCAGCAGGCAAAAGAACCATTGCATGCCAGGGAGAAAGCAACGCCGGCTAATGCGATCAAGGACGGTGGCTTCTGAGACAGCGAAGAAAGCAGCATGACGGATATCAGTATAATGGCGATGCCTGCTAAAAGACCGAAAAGGCGGGAAACAGGGAGAAGATTGTCGGTGACAATCGCAAAGAGGGCTGTAAAAAAAGTCCATAAAAGGCTTGTGCATCCTTCTACACGCTCGCCGATATTATAGACAATGCCGTGTCCATTCGCGATATTTTTCGCATACCGTAATGTTATGAATGAATCATCTGAAACAAATCCATACCATTGTGAGTGGATGATCATAATCAATGAGGCGCATATAAATATGATCGAAGCGGGGATTAATAACGGGTGTTTAGTATGGTTAATCGGATTGGGCCGTATATCCATTTTTGTCTATAGCCTGCGTGTGCATACAATAGTACAATTATGCTGCATATTCGAAAAGTGGTTTGTGTTTAATATCGGAAGGATTAGTATGCCTCGAAAAAATTTCATGTCGTCTTTTTCTGTTGATTCCAATCATGGATTGCGTATCTGGGCGGTCCTGACTCTTGCTGTCCTTATCGGAACAGTTTTTTTTATCCCGGGCCGTATCGGTGTCATGGGATACATGCCGCCTGACGACGCGAGCAGGCATATCGGCAAGGCAATTTCAGGAAAGCCGTGGAATGACATTCTTGTCATACGCCCTGAAATAACCACTGACATGCATCATGGCTGGGATACCATGCTCGGCTTCCTGCATAGAAAACTGGGAGTCAGCGCCAACGGGCTCATGGCTTTCAGCGTGTCGTTTTGTTTTATTCTTTTCGCGGTATTGCCGCTGTTTTTTCTCCGGCGGCCGGAAGCCTGGCCTGCCACGCTTTGTCTTCTTTCTATTTTTGATATTTATCTTTTAAACAGGATATTTCTCGGCCGGCCGTTCATTGTTTCGATTTCAGTGCTTTCAATCATCCTCCTGACATGGGAGAAATACGCGGAAAAAAAGACGCCCTACGGCCATATGGTTTTTCTGATTGGCATGTTGACCATAAATTCATGGCTCGCGCCGACCTCCGCGTATCTGTTTGCAATACCGCTGTTAGGGTTTATCTGCGGCCGACAATGGCGTGCGTTCGTACGGATTGCGCTGGGAATTTTTCTAGGATGTTGTCTTGGCTATGCGCTCACCGGATACCCGTTCAGACTCGCGCATGACGTTTTTTTCATGGTGACAAATGCTCCTGATCAGCACCTGCTTTCACGGATGCTGGTTACCGAATTCCTTCCGGTCAATGGCAACCTGCTGATCGCGATAGTTGTCGCTGCATTTATTGCCCTCCGGGCGTATCGGAAAAAATGGGACCGGGAAACAATTGATAATCCGGTTTTTTATAATGCCGTATGCGGCATTGTACTGGGCTTTTTTGTGGGACGGTTCTGGAGCGATTGGGGCCTTATCGCTGCCCTGGTGTGGATCGCAAGGGAAATAAGCCTATTGTCTGAGGACCTCCTGCTATTCAATTCTTTGCGCCGTTTTGCCGTGAGCAGCATTGCAGTATTGTGCTTTTTCATCGTACTTACCGCAGATATACAAAGCAGATGGACTGCAGGAATACCGCGCTATCCGCTTATGTATGATAAAGCAACGTTCGAGGAAAAGGCTTGGTATCCTGATTCCGGCGGGATAATTTTTAATGACAATATGGGTGTCTTTTTTCAAACATTCTTTTACAATCCGCATGCTCCCTGGAAATACATGGTGGGATTTGAACCGATTTTGATGAAGCCGGATGACCTTGCGATTTACCGGAACATCCAGCGGAATATAGGGCAAATCGACTCCTATGACCCATGGATCAAAAAAATGAGACCCTGCGACAGGATGGTAATGCTGTCCGAAACCCAGCCCAAGCTTGAACAGCTTGAGTGGTATTGCATAAATAGAAACAAATGGTTGGGAAGGCTGCCTCAGGGCAAAGTGGGAGATTCAGTCAAGGCAGCAAAGTGAAGCAGTGTCCTGTGGCTCAAAAATTACAATGGCTAAAATTCCGGCGTTCATTTCCTGTTATTTATCCATTATTGCTTTCGGTCCAGTTTATTATTATCCTGAAATGGAGCTGGAGAAAATGGCCTGATGTTATAGTTGATTTTGGAAGAGAGTTGTATATTCCCTGGAGGATAGTATCAGGAGAAATTCTATACAGGGACATATCACATTTTTTTGGCCCGTTTTCCCACTACTTTAATGCACTCTTTTTTTATTTATTCGGTTCCTCGTATACGACGCTTATTTTCGTTAATATTGCCCTGTCAATTTTATTAATTGCGATTTTGTACAGGCTCGTTTCACGGTCTTGCGATCATTTTACGGCATTTGTTTGCAGCAGCGTGGTCATAACCGTTTTTTTGGCTTCTGAGTATTATTATTGCGGTAATTACAATTTTATAAGCCCTTACGCTCACGAAGCCACGCATGGTTTAATATTGTCAATTGTGATGATATACTTGTTAGGGACATTCTTTTCCCGTTTCTCATTACGATATATTATCGCAGCCGGATTCCTGTTCGGGCTCGTATTCCTTACCAAATTTGAACCAATAATTGCCAGTACGGCTACCGTGGGCATTTTTTTTGTTTTGCTGGCAAAGATCGGAAAGAGTCCTGGTGAAATTGCCAGAATGGTTGTTGCTTTTATTGCGAGCACAATGCTGCCGGTAGCGGCCTTTTTCCTCTATTTTTCCTTTCAATTACCGGTTAAGGAGGCGCTGCATGCCGTAATAGCAGCATGGGACGGGTTGGGGTCTGCCCAAAATATGATAGGGAGCAAATTCTATGCTGATATTATGGGACTAGATTTCCCGTATCTGAATGGAGCAAAGGCTTTGATTGAGTTTATTGTGGTTGTAGCGTATCTGTTTTGTGTTGTAATGATAAGCAAATTTTTCGATAAATATAAGAAGAAAAAAGGGGTTGTCATCATCTGCGTCAGCATTCTTTGCGTGATGCTGTCATTGGTTTTCTTTGCCGATGTTTACAAAATTGGGCGTTCTCTGCCTATAGTAACCATTCTTATTATCGGTTTGCTTGTGTGGTTTTGTTTTTTCTCGCCGGGGATAGAATATACTAAGCGTATAGGGTATTGGCGGATGATCTTATTCGGCGTTTTTTCACTTTTTATGCTGGCAAAAATGTTTTTAAACTGTAGGTTGTACCATTATGGATTTTATCTGGGATTGCCGGCGGTCGTCATTGCAACTGCAGCAGTCATGTACTATTCACCGCGCTGGCTAAAGCTAAAACCTGTCGCAGGATTACTATACCGTACAATTGCATCTCTTGCGGTTGCTGTATTTATCGTGCTTTTTATACATTTGTCTGATTTTTTTTATAAGCAAAAAACTTTTTTAATTGGTACTGGTGAAGATGCTTTTTTAACCTTTGCCCCGCACTTGATGATGCAAACCGGTCCGATAGATGAAGCGCTTCGGTGGATCAATGCAAATATTGATAAAAAAGAGACTTTGGTTGTTATCCCCGAAGGGGTTATGTTGAATTTCCTGACAAAACGTGCCAATCCGACAAGATTTGTCAATTTTATGGTCCCGGAGCTCGCCTTTTTCAGAGAGGATACCATACTGAGTTCCTTTAGGAAAAATAATCCAGATTATTTCGTTATTATAGACAAAAAATATAATGAATATGGAGTCGGTGAATTCGGGAGCAACGGGTATGGAGAAAAAATATCGAATTGGATAAACGACAACTATCAATCAGTATATGTATTAAATTTCATGGTGAAGAATAAACGTATGTTTTTCATAATTATTTTTAAGAAAAAGAATCGTATTTCTCCATAGCAATAGTAGCTTGGTGATTAAAAGGAAGATATTCAAAGCGCCTATGCATAATAAAACAGGCCCGGTATATATAAAATACCGGACCTGTTTAAAAAGCGAAATAAAGGAAAAGCAACTTTAATAGTTAAAATTGCCGTTTGAATTATACGTACCCCTTCTGCACGTTACCGTTCCACCAGCAGCTTGGGTTCCTGTAGTAGTTATAATCATACCTTCGGGCACTACATAAGTGACAACTTGTCCGCTAGGCAAGTTGGTGCTCCACTGTGCGCCCGCGTTCCAAGCTTGTGCCGCTGGGAAACCGCTGGCTGCCTCAGCATTCCTCGCAGCAGCCAGGAAGCTTGCAGCAGAACCTGCAGCATTGTTGCATGCGCTTATGTTCGAATCCCTTATATACCCAATATACAGCGGTATCGCCACTGCGGCCAGTACGGCCACGATTACGGCGACAACGATAACTTCAACAAGGGTAAATCCCTTGTCCTTTTTCTTGCGTAGCATTAAAGCCTCCCTTGAAAAATAGGGTTAAGGTTATATGACAAGGCCGTTATGGCCGTTGCCTATGGTATTCCAGGTCATTTTTTGTATGCCAATATCACCTCCTTTTCTTTATAGTTGAAAGGTTGTGGCCAAGGCAATTTGTACCTCAGGCATATTCTACATCTTATTATAACAAAAATCCAGGCAAAAATTCAATAAATATATTGAAGCGCTAAAACTGTTGATTTATAAGTAGATAGCGTGCCCGCAAACAGGGCCGGGAAAAAAATAATTTTGTGAAATCAGGTGAAATGTATGAAAAATAAGAGCACAGCGGGCGCACTCCGTATGGACCCCTCCGGCGCGTTGCGCCACCTCCCCTGCCGGGGGAGGCCTTACAGAACTGGCTCCCCTGGCAGGTGAAAGCGACTGAGGGGTTTCTTCTCGGTTCTCTTGGTTTCGCCATGCAGGTACGTTGCAGCCGGTGTCTGATTACATCGGCCCTCTCCTGATTCAATCCTCAATGCGGACTGATGAGCTTTCCCATTGAGAACACGGGCAGGTACAGGCAGATCAGGATGCCGCCAACGATGCCGCCGAGGATTATGATGAGGAACGGTTCGATGATCGCGGCGAGCGAGTCGACCGTGTTTTTTATCTCGCGTTCGTAGAATTCCGCGGCCTTGCGCAAAAGCTCGTCGACCTTGCCCGACTCCTCGCCGGTGGAAACGAGCTGCACCACCATGGGCGGGAAGAGCTTGGTTTTCTGGATGGAGGCGCTCAGGAGCTCGCCGCGACGAAGATTGGCGTACACCTCCTCAAGACCCTTGGAGAACATTTTATTGCCCACGACCGCGCCGCAGATTTCGGTCGCCTGGAGAATGGGCGTGCCTGCCTCCATGAGGAGCGCCATGGTGCGGGAAAAGACCGACCAGATGTTCTTGCGCATGATCATGCCGAACACCGGTATGTAAAGGATGTATTTATGCAGGTAGAACTTGACCTTGTCCTGGGTCATGGCCATTTTATACCCGATGACCAAAAGAACGCACGTGAGAAGTATCCATAAAAATCCATGCTGAAACGCGTTGGATATATTCACCAGCAGCATGGTCGGACCAGGCAGGTCTGCTCCGAAACCCTTGTAAAGATTTGCGAAAATCGGCACCAGCTTCCAGAGAATGGCGGCCACGAGCAAAGTCACGAAACCCGCGATAAAGGTGGGGTAGCGCATGGCTGACTTGACCTTTGAGCGCATCGCTTCGGAGTATTCCATGTAGGTGGCGAGCTGGTCGAGCACCTTGTCGAGCGCGCCCGCGACCTCGCCGGCATGGCAGACCGACACGAACAGGTTGTTGAACGCGCCCGGATGGCGCGCCACGGCGTCGGAAAAGGTGTTGCCGCGCGAGATGTCCTCGGCAATAGTGGAGATGATCTTCTTGAAAACGGGTTTTTCAGCGATGGCGAGCTGTTCCAGCGCCTTGACCAGGGGGACGCCCGCCTCGACCATGGTCGCAAGCTGCCGCGTGAAAAACACCACTTCCTTGAACGGCACTTTTGTCGATGAACGGGTAAACCCCTCCCTGAATTTGTCCGCAAAGGTCTGGTTGCGCCGGGAGCCGTCGAAATTGAGTTCGTCTACCTGGATCGGTATGAGCTGCTTGTCGCCCAGCCGGTCGATGACTTCGTCGATGGTAACGCCTTCGATGTTGCCGGTCACGATCCGGTCGTTTACGTCCCGCGCCTTGTAGTAGTATTTTGCCATTGACAGGTGTCCTTTGCGTCTCCTATTTCATCTCCTCCTCCATCTGTTCCTGGCGCTTTTTCAGGTCTTCATATCCAGGATAGGCGGAGTCGGACGCTTTTTTATACGCCCGGTGGTATTTCTCGGTACGCAGAATGAATCCAAGCGAGAACGAAATCGAGGCTTCGACCGGTCCCTTGTTCCACTCGGCCTGCGCAGCGGGGGACGCGTCAAAATCCATCATGCAGAACGCGCCTTCCGAGGGAGTGTGCATGAGTAAAGACAGGTACCCGCGGGCAAGGTTTCTATTGGAAAAGTAGCTGATCGCGTCACTGCTGTCTTCGCTCATTTCGCCGAAGATAACAAGACCGCGGCCGCCCAGTTCGATCTCCAGATTGTTGCCGATTGAGAATATGACGCCAAGGCCGGGATTGACAATGCCCCCGGCGTAGAGGTGCGATTTGTCCTCGTTGCGCGTGTGCAGGTAATAGCCTTTAGCCCCGAGCGTGAACCGTACGACATCGGCGATCCTTGGGGAGTAACCGGACAGGTTGAATGACGGCGAAATGCCGGGTACGCCTTTGAATTGTGTGGAACGCACCGTGTCCACGCTGTACCCCGCCATGCCGATGCCGAATCCCATGGCGACGTACGGCACCGGCGAATAGTGGATGCTTATGTGATGGGCGTTTTCATGCGCCGGGATATCGAGCTTTGTGATCGCTTCACCGCGCCAGAGCCCGGTATACTCTATCGCAATACTGGTGAGCGACATGTCCAGGACCGGCACGCCTGCCTGCGCGCCGAACAGCATCCCGCTGATGATAAAAAGTACGTACCTGTTTTTTTTCATAGGGTGTCCTTCCTAAGCCTTTTTTCTGATTATTTCCCCACAATAACCGGCAGTACGAACCGCTCGCCGTCCCGGTCACGCACGCCGTTGGCTTCCGCGTTTATCATGGTGACCAGCCGGCGCGCGAATTGCCGCGGATAGGTCAGTTTCGCGTACGCAACGCCGTTTTTGCAGGTCGCCGAGGTCGTGACCGACACGCCGAAATCGTTCTGCGTGAAATCAAACCGCTGACGGTACCAGTAGGGCAGGCATTCGTATTCATACCAGCGAAGGTCGCCGCTTGCCGGAACGTCGAAACGGTTGTTGCCGTTGACGTCGCGAATAAGCTCGTCCATGTCCCACACGCCGTTTGGATTGAGGTCGGCCCATACCCTGATCCCTTCAACGAAGATAAAAGGTTCGCATCCGGGATAGGTGGTGATGGTATCGTACACGGTAACGGTGGTGGTATCCGTGCCGCTTATGATCGTGGTGTCCCTGGAGATGACCGTTCGCGTGACGGTGTCCACGATGCCGTTGTCGTTGAAATCGAACCATAAATCGTGCTGCAGCGGATTGAAGTCACATACTCCGTCGCCATTCACGTCATCACCCCTGCACGCTATCGCGTCGTTGAAATCGAGGGTAAGATCGTTTTCATCCATGCGTTTATTATTATTGATGTCCTCAAATGGGACGTCCCACACGCGCCAGGTGTACTTTGGTTTCTTTTCATCGTCAGCGGAACCGACCCCGGTCCACCCGTCGAACATGAGGCGGTGGACCGCCATGCCGGACACCACGGCGCTGAAATTGACGCGCGTCCCGTCAGCCACCGGGTTGCCGTTGATATCGACCACCACGGCTCCCACATTGTAGTCGAACGTGGACTCGTCCATCTGGCCGACGTTTTCCACCTGTACCGTATCGCTCTGCGGCCGGGCAACGGAGATGGCGTACGGTTCGCCGGAAATGGTCAGTTTGGACGTATCGGCTATGGAACCGACCGCGGCCATGACCAGACAGCCGCGATACTGGCTCGGGACCGAACCGGCGTAAAGCTGCGCGTGGGCGATGCCGTTCTGCGTCGCGACCACGGGCTTGTCAATGTATTCGCCGCCGCCGGGGCCTTTGAGTATCCGAAAGTTGACCTCTGCGCCGGTGACCATATTGTCATTCGCGTCAGTGACCGTGGCGGTAAGGGAGGAAATCCCGCCGTTGATACCGATGTTGTCAGGCGAGAGGGTGAATGCAAGGTGCGCCGGGATTGCCGAAACAAAGTTGATTTTGACAACCGCGTTTCCTGCCGAAGTTGAGGCCACCACGGTCGCGGTGCCCGCGAAGTTCGCGCTGCGGAGCGCTGAATAGGCCTTGCCCGAAGCGTCGGTGGTCGTGGTCGCCGTGGTGATGGTGCCTGCATTGGTCGAGAAGGTCACGGTTGCACCCACAACCGGCCGGTTGCTGCCGTCAACATAGGTCGCGGTGAGCTGGCTCTGGTCGGTACCGCCCACCGTGAGCGTGGCTTTTGACGCCACGAGCAGCAAGGCATTGTTCGTGAAAACAATAGAGAGCGAATCCGATGAGTTGAGCGCCGAAGCGTAGACTCTTACTGTTCCGGCAGAGGGGCTGGTGACTTTGGCCCGCGCATACCCGTTCGGGTCGAGAAACGTCTGGAAGGTGCTCGAACCGTTCGAAAATACGCCATTGGTTGCGCGGAATATCACCGTGTCGCCGCCGATCGGGTTACCGCTTGCATCGGAAAGAACGGCGGTGAGGTTGGCATCTTCGTTTATCTTGAGATCGCCGACGTCGGATTCAAGCCGCAGTTTTACCCCGCTGAAGGTTATGGCTATAGACGCCGAATCTTTGGTTGAATAGGCCTTGACAAGGCATACGCCGTTCACGGCCCTGCTGCGCAGGGTAACGCTTCCTTTCCCGTTCGACTGGATGATCGCGTACTTGTCGATGTTTCCCATGCCCGGAGGTACACAACGGAATTCCACCGTATCCCCGACCACCGGATTGCTGTTCGAGTCAACGAGCGTGGCGGTGATGATCGCGCTGTCGGAGTTGTCGGCCTTGAGCTGGGTTTTGGACGCGGTCAGATGAAGGTACCGGGTGCCGACGACAGGTCCGGTTGTGCTGTCAAACGTGATGCTGATCGAATCGCGAAGGTCGCGGCAGGTGGCATAGAAGGTGACCAGGCCCGTTGCGCGCGCGGTGACTCGTACCGAGGTTTTTCCCGACGGATCGAGTTGGGTGCGGTAGGTGGTCCGGTTATTTTCAAAGACGCCCGCAGCTGTTGAAAATGCAATTGAATCCCCGCCGATCGGGACATCCGCTCCGTCAAGAAGCTGGGCGGTAATGGTGGCAAAAGCGTTGATTTTCAGGGTGGTATTATCGGTTTCCAGTTTTATCTTCACGCCGCTGAAAATAACGCGTACCGAATCGGTTCTGCTGGTACCGACCCATTGTGCGGTAACGACACACGTGTCGTTTACCTGGTTGCTACGGAGGATTACTGTGGCTTTGCCGCTGCTGTCTGTGGCGATATATTCATTGGTTAATACGCCAATGCCATTGGTAGTGAACCTGATGGTGTCATTGACGACAGCGTTGCCCCTGCTGTTCGTAAGCTGGGCCGTAATGATGCTAGAGTCAATGCCGTCGGCCTTGAGGACCGACCGGGTGGACGATACGTCGAACATATACGTGGTATCGACATCGACGCCCCTGTTGACCGGCGGACCGATGGGCGATTCACCGAGTTCCAATTTACAGGTTGTAAAAAGCAGGAGCGAGGCCGTCAGCACCGCGACGGTCCATTTGGTTTTTTCTGGAAATCGTACCATTCATTCCTCCGGGTAGGTAGAAAGTCCGGTGTTTTTTTAAATAATCGGGCAGGCGATACCTGTACGGTCTATAAACTAATATATGATACAGAAATAGCAATACTCGCAAGCCCGGTGATTTAATGATATTCATTATATCTTTCTGGGATAACAATTTCAAACGAATTAACCGGCCGGTTTTAAGAGCCTGATGAAGGCGAATCCGTCGGAGAGCACGGCGCCATGCAGCGGATGTTCAGGTTAGATAAAAGGATAAATGCCTTCCGACAGCATTTAAGAAGCGGCGCGAACAGATACAGGTGCCTGAATTATATTCTCATGCTTGACATCCTATCGTTTCTCTGGCAACAGTTGAAGCCCGGAGGATTGATGAAAAACCGGGATTGCGAGTCTCAAGGAGAGGCATATGAACTTTATCGAAGAGATCACCTGGCGCGGCATGCTGCAGGACATGACGCCGGGCGCCGACACGCTCCTCAAACAGGGCGGGGTGACCGGCTATGCCGGGTTTGATCCGACCGCGCCGTCGCTCCATATCGGTCACCTGATTCCGATCATGCTCCTGGTCCATTTCCAGCGTTGCGGCAATAAGCCGATCGCCCTGGTGGGCGGCGCGACCGGCATGATCGGCGATCCGTCGGGAAAGTCCGAGGAGCGCACGCTGCTTCCCGAAGAAGAGCTCAGGCACAACCTGGAGTGCATCCGCCGCCAGCTCGAACGGTTTATTGATTTCACCGGTCCCCAAGCCGCTCATATGGTCAATAATTACGACTGGTTCGAACAGATACGCTTCCTCGACTTTCTGCGCGATGTGGGCAAGCATTTGACCGTGAACTATATGGTTGCAAAAGACTCGGTCAAAGGGCGGTGGGAGAGCGGCATATCGTTTACCGAGTTCAGCTACCAGCTGCTCCAGGCGTACGATTTTCTCTGGCTTTACAAGAATAAAAATTGCGTGATGCAGATGGGCGGGTCGGACCAGTGGGGCAACATCACCGCGGGTACCGAACTTATCCGCCGGGTGACCGGCAATGATGCGCACGCGCTCACGTGCCCGCTCCTTACGAGGTCGGACGGGAGAAAATTCGGGAAATCCGAGGGCTCCGAGAGCGTATGGCTCGACCCGTCGCTGACCTCGCCGTACCGGTTCTACCAGTACTGGCTTAATAGCACCGACGAGGACGCGCCCAGGCTCCTCCGTTTGTTCACGCTGCTCCCGCAGGAGGAGATTCTGGCGATTGAAGCCAGGCACGCAAAGGCACCGCACGAGCGGGCAATGCAGCGGGCGCTGGCCCGTGAAATGACGGTTCGCATTCATTCCGAAACGGAATATCGCGCGGCGATCGAGGCGTCGGAGATACTGTTCGGCAACGGGACGACCGAAACGCTGCAAAAGCTCTCGGAACAGGACTTTCTGTCCGTCTTTGAAGGCGTGCCGCAGGCCCAAGCGTCACGGCAGGCGTTCAAGGCCGGAATCCCGGTGCTTGAGCTGGTAACCGACACGGCGGGATTTTTTGCTTCACGGGGAGAGGCGAGGAGAATGATTCAACAGGGAGGGTTGTTCATCAACAGGGAAAAGGTCACGGATATGCAGATGTCGGTCACCGCGTCCTTCCTTCTCAACGGAAAGTATCTGCTGCTGCAAAAGGGGAAAAAAAGCTACTGTATTGTCCGGGCGAACTGAGGGGCGGCGGGTCTCGCACTAGTAGAACCGGGTATTTCTATTTATTCCTCTTGAGCGCCTTTTCCCGCTCATAATGCAGTATCGGGTCGCATTTGCCCGGAAATTTTTCCGTTACCTTATCGGTGCAGCCGCTCGGTGAAAGCTTATCGCAGGAAAGGCACACCTGTTTGTACCATTCGTCTGAAATGCCGGCAGGTTTGTTTCCGTTCTTGCCGCCCCCGCCGGCACCAAGGGTATCGAGTTTGCGCATAATTCCCTGCGCCACTGCGGCGACCTGCTGGGCCTGGTGCGGTGATACCTGCTGGGCGAGGACCTGGACATAGAGGGACAGCGCCTCTTCGATGATTCTTTTTTCATCATGCGACAATGCCATGGCGAGAATCTCCTGTTGTGTGAAGACTTAAAATACTATTTTGTGTTTTTACCATTCCATGGGATTCACTTGGGTTCGAGGGGGCGGGATTGTACGCAGTCGTGTTTGTATGCACCGGCAATATGTGCAGAAGTCCGATGGCGGAAGGAATTCTGAAACAACGGCTTGCAGAGTGCGGACGAAACGATATGGCGGTATCATCGATGGGAATACACGCACCAAAGGAGCAGAAGGCATCGGCGGACGCCGTGGTGGTCTGTTCGCGCCATACTATCGATATCTCGCAGCACCTTTCGCGTCAGCTTGTCTTTGACGAACTGAAAAACGCCGATTTTATTTTCGCCATGGAGCGCTATCACAAGGATTTTATCAGGACGTTCGTACCGCAGGTTCAGGACAAGCTTGCCCTGCTCGGCGCGTGGCCCGGAAAAGAGAAAAAAGAGCATGATATTTCTGATCCGATGGGCGGCGGATTAAAGGAGTATGAGAAATCGTTTGAGCGTATAGCTTCACAGATCGACCGCATCATGCCCTTTCTCCTTGCCCGGCTCCGTTGACCGCATACCGCGAAAGGCTTTTTCATGGAGATCATACCCTGCCTGCTCGACGCGGACAATCCGATGACCGTCCTGGGACGGCCGCTCGGACAGCGAATACGCGAGCGCGGCAATGAACGCTTATGGGATGAGAGGAAAGAGGGGCGGATCGATACGGTCGTGGTTCATTATACGAGCGCGATCGCGGCGGCTCCGGAAGATCCGTTCAACAGGGAGCATATTCTCGGCATCTTCTGCGATTACGGCGTCAGCAGCCATTACCTGATCGAACGCGGCGGGGACGTGCTCCAGCTTGTGCCTGAAGCAATGAAAGCGTGGCATGCGGGCGGAAGCATCATGCCGCAGGGTGACGGCCGCACCGGGGTCAACGAGTTCTCGATCGGGATAGAGCTTGTCGCTACCGCGGAGTCGGGTTTCACTGAAAAGCAGTATGATGCGCTGGTCCGGCTCTGCATGCAAATAGAAAAGCGTCATGCCAGAACCATGCATTATGTGGGTCATGAGGACATCGCCGGTGAACGCGCTTTGCAGTTGCGTCTTCGGGGCGATGTAAAGGTCGATCCGGGAAGACATTTCAACTGGGACCTTTTTTCTGCCCGCATGGCGCAGGGGAGAAGAGAGGTTTCAGGAACAGCGGTTTGAACCCTGTCGGTTTCCTCTCTGTGCCGGAGCGTATTGCCGCAATGAAGCTTTCGGATTGTGTACCGCGTAACCGGCATGACAGAAACCGTTTGCTGATCGTGGCGGCGGCCTTGGTTTTTCTCTATATTCCTTCACGAATCGTGCTGCTTACCGTATTCACGCCGATCGGATCGGACGTTGACCTGTACGCACGGTATGCCTATATATACAGGCTCGCGCAGGAGAAGAAGACTGATTTTTACGATCTGTACCGGGAAACCGGCATGCGCGATTCGCTCTACTCCTGTTATTCGCTCCGTGACCTTACCGAGATTCCCTATCCGCCGCTTGCGATTCATTTCCTTGCCATTCCAACGCCGTTTGTTCTGCACGGCAGGACCGCCGTCTCGGTGGCCCTTGATGATTTCGTGCCGCGGTATCATGCCGCGTATCGCCGGTTGTGCGCGCTTGTCGAAATGACGTTTATCCTTGCTGGCCTGTGCGTGATCATGGTGCTTTTTCGGGGAGAACGACTGGTTGAGACCATAATGAGAAGCGGTATGCTCTGTGGCGCCGGGGTATTGTTGCCGCACGTTATCTTTGACCGGCTCGACGTGGTGCTGGCCGCGCTGCTGCTGCTCTCTCTTGCGGCACTGTTATCGCGACACTGGCTGATATCGTTTTTCCTTTTAGCCTGCGCAGTCCATTTCAAGCCGGTCCCGGTTTTCCTGATTCCACTATGGATCTATGGCTCAATGGCCTGTCTGCGTCCGGGGCAGGCGTCCGGTACACAACGGATCATGGGACTGGCAAGCATCTTCTGCGTGCGAACCGGCGTGCTTACGGTGATGATTGGAGCCCTGGCCGTGCCGTTTATGGTGGCCGATGGGCCGGAAGCGTTCGGGTTCTTATCATTTCATGCCCAACGCGGAATCCATATCGAATCAACATGGGGAACGGCCGCCATGCTTCTGGGCAGATTGTTCCATGTCCCTTTTCAGATCGTGTATGATTTTGGGGCCTTTAATGTCGCGATAACCGGGGCCGACACGCTCAGCCGCATCGCAACCGCCGTTCTGGTCGCTGCCATTATTATCTACGCGGCAATGATCGGTTGGCGGATGCTCCGGTACCGACAGCGAACAACAGGGGGGCTTCCATTACCGGTACCTCCAATAATGACCATTGTATGGACATGTATATTTCTGGGAACGATCTTCTGCGTTTTCAAGATGTTCTCACCACAGTTTCTTTTGCTGCTCGTTCCCCTCGTCGCGCTGGTCCCCTTCACGGGACTCAG
>JAFGDP010000087.1 GCA_016932075.1 Chitinispirillaceae bacterium
AAATGGGGAACCGCGGACCTGCTGGCGAGCGATACGGCCCTGCGAACCGCAATCGATGTGCTCAGCGCGCATACGACCGCCAACACATCATGGTCTGAGACAAAGGTTGATGCAACGGCAAACGCAATAAATTCCGGGAAGCCGCTCTGGGATACCGAAGAGCATTTTATGAACCAGAACAGCGGCTATAACCAGGCCACCGCGGTAGTCAATGCCTTTAATTCGAACTACATCAGGAGCCGCGTTACAAAAACGGTGTTCTGGTATTTGATCTGCAGCACCTACCCCCTTGAACCGTATAATGATCACGGGATCATGCTGGCGCAGGAGCCGTGGAGCGGAAACTACTCGGTCAAGCCGGGATTGTGGGGGTATGCTCATTACAATCAATTCGTCAAAGTCGGCTGGAAGTTTATCGATGCCGCGTGCGGAAATCTGTCCGGCGGCGGAACCTATGTCACCCTGAAATCTCCGGACAATTCGGATTTCAGCGTCATTATCGAAACAAAAGGCGCAGGCTCGAGCGCTCCAAGCTTCACCATTTCCGGCGGATTACCGGCGAATAAAACGCTCTGCGTATGGCGTTCAACCAGCAGTGAGCAATTTGTGCGTCAGCCGGATATCACTCCGGCCGGCGGTTCGTTTTCCCTGGCGGTGCAGGGTGATGCGATCTATTCCATTTCCACGACCAGTGGTCAGCAGAAGGGGTCTTTTCCCGGTATTCCTGTTTCACAAGGGTTTCCCATGCCCTATTACGAAACGTATGACCACTATGCAAATGCGAATACTTTCGGCTATCTGCCCTATTATCACGCCGACATCTGCGGCGTATTTGAATTGGCCGGTCGTCCCGATGGGACCGGCACGTGTTTGCGGCAGGTACTCCAGCAAAAAGCCCAGAGTTGGGCGCCTGAATGGAGCCCCTATACCATTATCGGCGACCGGACCTGGACCGATTATGAGGTAAGCGCCGATATTTGTTTTGACAATGGCGGGTGGGCGGGTGTCATGGGGCGCATCCACAATGTCGGGACCGGTTACGGGTGCAATCCGAACGGCTATTATCTCAGGTTAAGCTCGAATGGGACATGGGCATTGTATTATGCCACCGGATCGAGCGAGGCTGGAACCTCCCTCGCGAGTGGCACGGTAGCGCTTTCCGGTCAATGGCATAACGTAAAACTCCGGCTGAGCGGCTCGACCATAACCGGGTTCATTGAAAACAATCAGGTGTGCAGTGTCGTGAATACTACCAGCGCCGCGAGCGGCATGGCGGGTCTTTGCACGGGCAATTACAGCACCGGGCGGAACTCGGCGCTGTTTGACAATCTGGTCCTTACTAGGGTGAACGGCGCTGCGCCGCAACCCACGGTCTTTTCGCAGGACCTGACGCCTCCGTATGCTCTGGCGACCGGCCTGCTTGAAAAATCCGCAGTGGCGACACGGGTCAGACCCATGACGATGTCGTATGCAACCATTGGAGGTCAAGTCATCCCTGTTCCAGAGGAGCTTGCCGGAAAAAACATTACCGCCTCGGTCTATGATTTAAAAGGCGTGTTGGTACAAAAAGCGGTAACGCGAAGCAACATCATATATCTCAATAGCAACAATCGTAATAGCAACAATCGTAATGCAACGGGGGTATTACTAGTTACAATAAGGGTGATGGAGTGACCCGCGTTCGATATGGCTAATACCTTTGAGCTAGTCGCTTAAAAAGAGAGGCCGCATGAATACAAATTTGAATTACGACATTTTTAGGTTCGGTTTTTTGTTCCTTCTCATGTTTTACCCGGTCGTATATAGCCTTGATGATCAACAAGCGCAGACCCCTCCTATGGGTTTCAGCACCTGGAACGAGTTCGGGTGCACAATAAGCGAAGCGACATTGGTAAATACCGGGCATTTAATGATCAAAAAGCATCCCGCAAATTGGGAAGGCAGGGAGTTGAGCCTGAGGGATGCCGGGTATGTTTATGTCAATATTGATGATTGCTGGCATGCACAAAGCCGGGATGCGCAGGGCAATCCGGCGTGGGAACCGACAAAGTTTCCACGGGGTTTGAAGTGGCTCGCGGATACAATACACCGGATGGGCCTCAAAATCGGCATCTACACCTGCGCGGGAACCGCCACCTGCTGCAACTATTTTGCGTCATTTGATCCAGCCCATCCCGATATCGGTTTCGACCAGAAAGATGCAAACGCCTATGCAGACTGGGGTATCGACTATGTAAAGGACGACTGGTGCAATGTTCCGTCGGAATATCAGAATGCGGCTGGTTCGCAAAAGCTGTACGCCCGGATGAGGGATGCGCTGAAAACCGCGACCTCAAAAACCGGCCGTCCGATAGTTTTCAGCCTGTGCAACTGGGGGCAATATGATGTCCATCGATGGGGTGATACTATCGGACATCTATGGCGTACCGGCGGCGACATCACTCCGGACTGGAACAGCATTATGACCAATATTACCGCTAATGCGGCAGGTGCCCAATACGCAAAGCCCGGGGCATGGAACGATCCTGACATGATGGAAGTGGGTAATGGTTCGTTGACCATGGCTGAAAATCGCGCGCATTTCGATTTGTGGTGCATTTCCGCCGCTCCACTGATATTAGGCAACGATTTATCGAAAATGTCCGATTCGATATTTACCATATTGTCCAATCGTGAGGTAATCGCAGTAGACCAGGATTCGCTCGGGTATCAGGGCCGGAAAGTCCGGACCGACGGCGAAGTGCAGATCTGGTCGAAAAAGTTGAAATACAATGCCTGGGCCGTCGTTCTGGTAAACAGCGGCATGTCTCCGGCAAGCAGCTCCGTGCTCTGGTCCGATATCGGCGAGCCGGACGCGAACAAGAGTTACCCGGTTCGCGACCTATGGCAGCATAAGAATGTCAGCCTCTCTTCAATGGGCAGGTACCCGGTGAATTCGATTCCGGGCCACGGATCCGTGCACCTGGTTTTGGGAACTCCGTACTGGATGCAGGAGACGGCAATACGCGAGGACCGCCAGGACAAACATCAACCGTGCGGCATCGGCAAGGAAACGCTGATCCGCAGGCGGAAAAACAACGATGAGCTCTATATACCATGGCCCGGTAGCAGAGTCCGCTTGTTTGATATTCAGGGAAAAGTTCAATCGTCGTTTTTCGTTCGGGAACCTTGCTGGCATAAAATCCAAAACAATCCGCGGTCTGCCGCGACCGTGATTCAAATCATCCACAACGACGGCAGGCAAACGTTCATGAGGTATTGATATAATCCCCAACAATTCATAGCGGAACGCTGGAGATCGCGAAAAAGTGTTAACTGGTTAATTGGCCTCCGTCCCTGATTCTCAAGGCTGCTCCACACCTGGGATCATACCGGAATCCGGCCCCTATCGTACTACCGGAAGGACGTTCCGGATAATGGCGCCGTTGCCTTTCAGCTCCACAATACGATTTCCCGGATTAAGGCAGGTTGAAGGCAGCGAGTGAAAATGAAAACCCGGCGCGAAGCTTTTCTCCGCCGACCGGAAAAGCACGCTGCCTTGCATATCAAATACCGTGAATGCAACCGCAGCCTCTTTCGCCAGAAAATACCGGATCCTGCCGCCGAAAATCCCCGACACCGCGATACAGTGCGGCACGCATGGCCCCTTTTGCTGCAGCGCCTCGGTAGCACTTGTATCCACGGTAAAGGCGAGCGTCCCGAACCCGAGCTGGTCAAATCCGCCGCTGTTGGTGCCGTACTGCCCGCCCCCGCCTTCGGGCCGGATGCTGTCAGCGAACATTTTACTCCATGGCGCGTTTACCTTTTTCAGTCGCGCGTAGTGGTTGTAGATCAGCTCCCAGCCCGGCCGGATCGTACCCCGTGCGCTCGAAGATATTTCTGTCATGGCAAAGTTTTCGCAATTCGTGTAATCGGTCCACGGCACGTCGTAGCCAAGATTGTACTTTGCCGTGTATTCGCAGAGCGCAAGGACCTTGTTGTCTTTATAGGCGAACAGGTCCTCTCCCTGGTTGTATGCGATCTGGCAGAACGCGCCGATAAGCGAGATGCAGAGCGTGGCATGCCCCTGGTCGCGGCCCGACTCCTGACACTGCCCGAGGATTGGCGTCCCGGGGTAGAGATTGTTGCACAAACGGTCGATCTGGCCCGTCCCCACGCCGCTCTTGAAATAGGTCACGGCTTCGTAAACCTTGGAGGTGTCGTCGCAGAGCACGCCGATGGCGAGTACGGTCGCCATGTTTGCCAGGTCCCAGTTTGCCCAGTAGTGGTCAAAGCAGGTACCGTTGTGCCGGATGAGAAAATCCGAGCTTATCGGATAGAATTTCGTCAGCAGCATGGCTTTGAACCGGGTGAAATCCGCAGCAGCCCACCCGCTATAACCGCGCATGAGTTCCGCCGCGGCGGCGAGCTGGTATCCGTAAAGTCCTGCGCGAAGCCCGGCGTTTGAATCGCCGTTGATTACCACCAGGGTGGAGGCCCACGCGTTCAGGATCGCAACGGCCTTGTCTGCGTGCGCAATGCTGCCGGAAATCCGGTACCTGAGTGCGTTCTGGTACGCCGCGGCGCAGTCACGGGCCAGCGGCATGAAGGTCTCGCCGTTGGGGCACCCGTTCCCACCGCAACAGACCGTGTCCTGAGGATTGGGCGTATAGCTCGACTGGGCAAAGGAGCTGGCCACGAGCCGGTCCCAACCCGATTTCCACGGCTGGGCGGCGGCATTGACCTTGGCCTTCAGGCGGTCAAGATCAGCCTGGGTATGGAGGATGCCGGGATGGACTATGGTCAGGGCGTGAACCATGCCGACCATCGCGATCATCAACGCAGTAGATTTTAAAAACGACGGAAACAATGGCATGGCAGAACTTTGTTACGTGTTTAGCGACCGGCCTTCTTCGCAGCGCTCAGCTTCATTATAACAATACGTTGTGCCATGTATCCATCGTTACCAAGATCAATCGCATCCTTGTCCGTGATGATTTTCCTCAGCACTCTTCCCGAACAGTCGAACAGGGTGATCTGCGTGCGTTTTCCCCTGTACGCCGGCGGCAGAACGATCCTGTTGTTGACCGCGCGGACTGTCATGGTTGCCGTCTGGCAAGAGACGCTATGATTTCCGGTTTCCATGACATTGACCGGAGTGCACGAAACCTGCGATCCCGTATAAATGAGCTGGCAGTCAGGATTAGCGGTTTTGAGCGGGCCTGCTCCATGATTGCTCGCGACATATACAATGTTGAAAACCTTTTTCGTGTCCATACCGGTAAAACTGCCGCTGCGGCTGCCGATAATCACGTTGCGCGGATTGTCGGTATAGGTGATCGGAATTGTTGCGTATTTGCCGGTTTCATAGTTGTAGTTGTCTCCCTCGTCCTCATAAAGCGTAAAGCTGCCGTTTTTTCCAGGATAGACGCGAAGTTCGATGGTATCGGCCCGCTCGGTCGCGTATTGAATCTCCGGACCCATGGGTAGGACGGAACCGGCCCTGACATGCAGCGGAATTTTATCGATCGGCGCGCTGGCCGTGGTGGTCCGGCCCGCCGCTCCGGCGTTCACCGCGCCAGTCCAGAAATCATACCAGTTGCCGGCTGGTAGATACATGGAACGCGACGTCGCGCCTGCGCTCGTAATAGGGCTTACCAGCAGTGCCGGGCCAAACATAAATTGGTTGCCGATATTCTTGACGCCGGGATCGGTCCTGAAATCCATGACCAGGTGCCGCATCATGGTGTAATCCTCGTTCGTCACCATCCATCCGAGGGAGTAGATATACGGCATCAGGCGGTAGTGCAATTTGTCGATCATGAGCAGGTTCGCCTTGGTGGTCGCGTCCCAGTTGCTCGAATACAGCTCGCGCGACCCGCCGCCGTGAATCCGAAATATGGGGCAGAATGCACCGTACTGGAACCAACGGGTAAACAACTCACGGTTGCCTGACGTTGCCCAGTTAAGAGAATGACCCCAGTAGCCGCCGATGTCCGTGCACCAGTAGGGATTGCCGGATGCGCAGAAGTGAAGCCCGGCCGGAATGGAATTCTGCAGCGCTCCCCAGTTGCACGAGATGTCATTGTTCCACTGAATGGAACCGGTGCGCTGCTGGCCTGCGAACGCAACGCGGGAAAGGAGTGCCGGCCGTTTGTTCGGGATGTCCCTGCGCCAGTTGTTATACCCGTTTTTCATGATCTCCAATGAATAGGTATTGTAATAGAGACAGCCTTTCCCCATGGCGGTCGTGAGCGCGTGACGGTTGAACGGATCAGGATACGGATACGGTTCATTGTTGTCGTTCCACCAGCCGTCCCAGCCGTGCGCGGTGAGGAGCTGCGTATTGATCTGCCGCCAGTATATCGACATGCCGTTCGCATGGTAGGCGTCGACGAAACGAGTCGATCCGCCCGTTACCGGCCACAGGGCTCCGGCATTGTTCAACTCGGTGTAATTGTTGCTCCCCGGCGCAAAACAGGGCCATATGGAGATCATGGTATGAATATTTGCTTCATGCATTTGACTGATCATGGATCGTGGGTTTCCCCAGCGATCGGGATTCATTATATGACATCCCCATGGCTGGGGCGACCAATAGCCCCAGTCCTGGACAATGCAATCAACCGGGATCTTGTTGTTACGATATCCATCCTTGACTGCAAGATAATGGGACTCGTATTCGTACTTGTCTTTTGAATGTATCAACCCGTAACACCACTTTGCCAAAAGCGGCACTTTTCCGGTCGCGGTGCGATAGAGCGAAATAACGCTGTCGATTTCTGGGCCGTAGAAAAAGTAGTAGTCGATCAGGTCGCCGCATTCGGAAGTGTAACGATACCGGGTGTTGCTTCCTTCGTTGCCATAAAACCAGCTCTTTGAGTAATTGTCCCAGAAAAGGCCGTACCCTCTGGTCGAAACAAGCACCGGGATTGCGGAGATGAAATGATCGATGTACACGTACTCCTGATCCATGAGTTCCGAGCTCTTGCCTTTATAGTTGACTGTTGCGGTTCCCTTGCCGCCATCGATCTGGTGCTGTCCGAGACCATACAATCCTTCATCAGCCGGAGAGTTGAACATGGTATTGATGGTATAGGTCCTCACCCCTTCGACCGTTGCCGCGGCCATGGATTTGTCGTACTCAGAAAGGATGAGCGTGTTGCTGAGGTCGGTGTAATTCACCGTTGCATTGGTCTTAGCGACTTTGACCTTGATACGGTTAGTGAGCAGTACGATCGTATCGCCATTCTCGGTCACCGTGAAACTCGGGGTGGCAAAGGTCTTGTTGACGCAAAGGGAGGTCTTTGCCGGAAACGCCGAAGTCGGAGTATACGTAACCCGGACAATGTCGGCCTGGCAGATCTTCACCTTCATTTTTCCGGTGTTGCAGGTAAAGGTCACGCCGTCGCTGTCGGTGACGTAGGATACGACGCTGATGCCCCATGATAATTGAATACCCGTGAGCATACACGCCATGGCCAGTATCATGCGCATCGCCCTTATTCTTGTTGATACACCTGCTTTTCTTGCCATAGTATATCGCTCCAATTCTCGCTGACGTGATTTTTCGCCGCCGATTGTACTATTTTAACAGTAAGAGGAAACGGCGACGGCCTGATGACAAGCCTCGTACGACCTTTTGCTTTGACTGCCGGTTCCTCCTTGCCCGGAATGCAACTGGCAGTCTTTTTATTCCGCTTCACACCCCATCACCCCGCCCTTCGGACACCCCTCTTCCCCTCTCCGTTTTTCGGGAGAGGGGAAGAGGGGTTGGGGAGATGGGGTGAGGGTCCTTACCTGAACTCCACCAGCGCATCCTCCATTTTCTGGTTCATGTAACAGAGCCTGATCCAATCCGCGCCGGGCGCCCTGTTCATCACCCGCACCTCGTCGATTTTTCCGTTGAAGTAGCACCACCCTTCGAAATAGGGGATCGTCACCTGGCGGCCATGCCTGCCGATGGTAAAATCGTCGCCGGTGTTTCGCGCGTAATTTCCCGTCATCAAAGGGGTCGAATCGTTCACCATGACGCCGTTGATATACAGGTATTGGTTGGTTCCCAACCGCACGCCCGTGAGAAATACCCATTGCTTCTGCCCGGGCGCAGGCGGCACCGAATCCTCGGTATACGCCCACCCCTGCCGGTCCTGAAATGCCACGAATTCCCAGGTCGCCCTGCCATTGCCGAAGCATTTCAGCTTGAGGTAGTACTGCTCATGGCCCTTGCCCGCGATCGCGTGCCAGAGCGTGTCGATCGTGTCCGCATATGCCCAGAGGGAGATCGAGTACGCGCCATTCTGCGGCATGTTGAGCTTTCCCGACGCGGTGCTGGGCATGGTGATGTAGCTTGTTGAGCCGTTGAAATCGCGCGCGCTCCCGATGATGCCATCAACCGCAGAGACGGCGGTCATGTTATAGGGCGTGCCGTTGTATTGGTTGACGGTTGCATCATGCGCGGTCCCGTTGCCCGCGCCGGCCAAGTGCCATATGCCCTGAAATCCGGCCGCCGTGTCAAATACCGCTGCGCCGTTCGACAGGGATTTCGCCGAAGCCCCCCAGTGCATGACGATATGCTGAGCGTCGTTATTGCCGAAAACAGCGGGCATGCGCACCCAGATTGCAGCGCTATTCGCGGTCGCATCCCATTGCTCGATCTCATAGGCAAGAGGCACGCCCTCAGAGCTCGAAAACCTGAGGTCCGCGCCCCCGTCCTGTGCCTGCGTGAAGTCAAAGGAGTTTCTTGTCAGCCTGATCAGCACCGGGAAATCAGTCACATCGCCGGACACTCCGGCTCCCGAAGCCGTTGTATTGAGGTGGAGTTTTCTTGAATATCGCCATTGCGGAAACGGAATGACCACGGTATCGCCGGAAACGACCTCGATCCCTGCGGCAAGGACGCTCGATGTTCCAGGCGCGGTCTTGGATGCATAATTGACCGATGGAATCGTTCCCGCGGGTACCTGGTCGAGGAGCGTCATCCCGTTGCCGCCGCTCACGAAAACCGCGATGCCGGTTCCCGGGATATACACGTATCCGTTTATTATATCGGCAGTATCCGGCGCAGCTACGCTGATGGCGCCCGGTCTTTGAAGAACGGCATCGGGCGCTTGCGTGGTATCGCCGCGCAAGTTGACGATAGCAACAAACGACCGTGTTCCGGATCCCGGTTTTGTCGCGACGATCGAATATCGGGCCGATGAATCCGGTGCTTGCACTGAATATTCCCCGTTGACATCGGTCGTATCAGTGCTCGATCGCGCAAGGGGGGTATCGCACACCGGGTCATAATCCACTGGGTACAGGGTCACAATCGTCGAACAGGCGGGAGACCCGTCGTCATTCGCAACCCTGCCGATCACGGTCTCCGAGCTGCTCCCGCCTGAAACCTGGTTCAGGGACACGCAGTGCAGCGTCAGAAGCACTGCGCCGGCAGCGGCAAAAAAAGCGGTGATGATCGGGTTACGCATCCGCCGCCCCTTTGTACGCGTCTGACAGGGGAAACAGCTGCATGTTGAGCTGCACGACCCGGTCGGCCGCGCCGTCTTTTTCCGCAAGCGCCGCGATTTTGTTGCGGACCGCTGCCAGCTCCTCCTTGATCTCCTTCATGGTCGCTTCTGATATACCGAGCGTAAGCGTGGAAAGATTGACGTTTTCAACACCGAACCGGTCGATCGACTCGCCGGCCAGGGCCATAACCTCTTTCTGAAAGTTCACCACATTGAGTATCGAGACATTCGCATCGGGTTTGAGCGCGCCGGTCGTGATCGCGGCATCGGTCAATGCAAAGACGCCGCGCTCGTCCTTGTGGATGAATCCAAGCCGCTCAAGCACTGCAAGCGCTCTCTTTGCCTCGTCCGGACGTATGCGCGGGTTCAAGACCTTTGCGATGGTCCGGTGATCCTCCTCAGAGTCCCTGAATGTTCCGATGGAGATCAACGCCCTGACCGCGCTGTAGTACCATTTCTGATAATACTCGTATTTCGTGACTTCGACAAGCCTGGCTTTTGTCTTCTGACACGCCACCATGCGTTCGAAAAACAGGGTGCGCTCATCCACCGTGGTTGCTTCATTGAAAAAAACCATGTTCTCGAAATACTGCGCCTCCTTTTTGGAATGTCCCATGGCAGCGGAAAACTTGAATATGAGCGCCCTGCCAAGGCGCTGCCTGCCCTCGACAACGTCCTTGTACAGACCTACGGAATTTATTCCCGCCTTTTTGGCGAACCAGCGATAGGAAAATGCCTTGTTCGTCCGCTTTTTCTCCCGGTAAAAATCTGAAAGATACCTGCGGTAATCGGTATAGTCGAAAATGGAGAGTCTGGGGGGCCGTTTGCTCATGATGTAACTATGGTCCTTGTATGAGGAGAATATAAGGGCAAAGAGAGGAAAAACAGTGAAAAAAAATAGAAAATATGAATTTTATGTTCCATTTTTACGGAACATCATAAGAATCACTAATTAATATAACGTGTTAATATATAAATAGATAAATATTATTTTGAATAGTTTTATTTAATAATTACTACATGTTTTACGGAACAGTATCAGCATTATTGCTATGGCTTTTAGGGTATTGCTATTATTTTTTTCTGACGAATAATGCGGATTGTATATCATATTGTGGGCTATCATTATAAATGGCAAATTATCATAAAAGCAGCGATGGCGCATCAGCAAAGATCATTCAATCTGTTAGATAAGTTTTAAAAATTAATTCTCAAGGGAAAGAAAATTAATTCGTTAAATGAAACATGTGTGTTTAAGGTTAAATTGATACTCTGCGTTGTTTAAAAGTCATTTAATCAAACTTAAAAGTTCAACCGCAAACTCGCGGGAAGCCATTTTAAAATTAGAATGGCTCCCGCCAACCCGCGGCAAGCCATTTTAAAAATAGAATGGGTCCCCGCAACCTTGCGGCAGCTCAAACTAGATTTAGAATGAGTTGCCGCGAATCTGCGCACTCCCAAACTAGTTCTAGAATAAGGGATTCTGCTTATGCGAAGCCTGATAAAGGATCTATAAAAGGGCATTCCAGGCAAGGGGGCTATCGTTTAAATTACCTAAACCAGTATTCCGGGTTTGCGAGCGATCCATTTGAACTTGATCGTGTATTTCCGGACCTGAGCAGACCCAAACATGATCCTTGAAAGAGGTTCCTGCTGAAAAAGTCCTATAAAAGAACAAAATCCAAATGTCTGATAAAAACCAGCTGTTAAATTGTTAAAATGAAAATTGGAGTCTCCGCATACCTGAGGATAAAAAATGGGATTTAATCTGTTATTTAGTTTCTGTTCAGAATTGCTTGTTACTGTTTTGGCACTGTCCATTTGCGGGAACAACGTATATGTAGGAGGATTGTTTACCACTATTGATAGCCAGACACGGAATAATGTAGCTTGCCTTGACGTGGAAACAGGTTCTGCTACATATTGGAACCCCAATGCAACAGGCAGAATTACTACCCAGATCAATACGATTTATGCAATTGAGAACACCATCTATACTGGCGGTTGGTTTGCATATATTGGTGGACAGGCGCGTAATAGTATTGCATGTATTGATGGGGCAACAGGATTAGCTACAGGTTGGAATCCCGACGCGAAAAATTCAATACATGCTCTGACCGTTAATGACAATAGTGTTTATGTGGGGGGTCACTTTTTATCAGTCGGCAATACACCTTGCTCCTACTTCGCCCAATTCGACTTCATCGACGACAATCCTGTAAAACCTCGGCCTAAAACCATTAAGTATTCCAATTCTTTTTCTCTTTCCCCTGCAACCCGCACTCTTTTCTACTCCCTTTCCCGTTCCTCCCGGGTTTCTGTAAGTGTATTCACCATGCAGGGCAGGCAGATCGCCTCGCTTGTGAATCAATGGCAGACGCAGGGGACATATTCGGTATCTTTTAAAAGCCAGCCCTTTGCTCCTGGTTCGTATATCATTGTGTTGAAAACAGGGGATGGCACAGCCATGCAGCGCTGCGCGCTGGTGCGGTAGATCGGGATTGCAGTTAGTTGAATCCTTGTCACCTTAAGCATTATTTTATCGTGCATGGATCTATACGAAGAGTTTTTTAACATTGCAAACGCATTAAACAAAGGCCGGATACACTATGCATTAATCGGCGGGATAGCAATGGGGTATTATGCGGAGCCGAGGTTCACGAAAGATATTGATGTGCTTACGGTCGAATCAGAAATGGCAAAGATAGGCAGGGTGCTGCAAAAGCTGGAATATGAGGAATGCTCGCAGCCGTGGACATTTAGCAAAACCAGGATGACGCTCCATCGGTATGTAAAAGTTGAAGGCACAAGGATGGTTACTCTTGATATTCTTGTCGGAAACGACGCTTTGCATAAAAGCATTATTGAAAAAACCATCAAAATGAAATCCCATGCCGGATATGTAAATATTGCTAGAAAAGAAGATTTGATCAAATTGAAAAAAATCAGGAACTCTGACCAGGACAAGGTCGATATTAAAAGACTGCGGGCGCTCTGATATGACCAGAATAGAAAGAACGGTCAAAGAGATCAATGACCTCTGGCTGTTTTATATCAAGACCTCCAAAGAGCGCGAAATGCTTCATCGGAAAACGAAGCTAAAAAACAGTAGAGAAAACTCGGCGAGTACGAAAAACCGGAAGCGCTAGAGTGTTTCGCCCTGCGTGTATATCATCCGATTACAGTATTGGATAGTGCTATCTCGCCAGATGAAAGACATTTGACACGTTCATGCGTCCCTGCTGCAATTGCAGGAAATACACACCGCTGGATACTTTAAGGGGAGCTAGATCAATCCTGTTCATCCCCTTTGTCCCTTTTCCGCCTGCAACGCGTATCATTCTGCCGCTGGTGGTAAGAATCTTGAGTGAATAGTCCTGGTTAAAAGGAAGCAACAGGTCAAGTGCATTACCGCTGACAGGGGTTATTGACATGGCAAACGGCTGTCGTAGCGATACGGATTGATTTTTCGGCGCCACCTCGACAGAGCCGGAAACAACGCAGGTGGTAACGGACTGCGCAGGGCTGGTCATTTGAAACTGCTTGTTTGCTAGAGTAATGTCCGGCAGTTTCGAGAGCGTCCGGTAATTCGATACCAGATACTGGTAAACGGTGACGGTTGTTCCCAGTGTGGTGAACCGCGTCAGGTCCCAGGTGTAATTGATGCTTGAGGTGCTGCCGTTTCTGATGATGAGCACGAGGTTGCCGGTGCTGGGAACGAGCGCGGCCAGGGAATTTGAGTCGCTTGACTGGATAAACCGGGCTCCCGGCCTGATGAACCTGCTGAACGCGGCCTGCATGTAGTACCTTCGCGTGGGAGTGAGGGCCAGGCTCGTCCGGTTTATGGTAAACGTTCCCCAGTCACCGCTGCCCACGGTCTGCCAGTCAAGCCACGCATTGGGTTTGAGCATGCGAAGGTCCTGGATTATATACTGGGACATGAGCATGGCAATGTCCTGGCTGCCTTTCCCGGCCAGAGGACCGGTTTCTGATTGCCACAGGATTTTTTGCCTGCGTGTTGCGAGATTGTACAGGTTCGTGAAATTGGTCGGGGTCCTGCCGTAATAGGTATGCGTATTGATCTGTGACATGTAGGAAAACGCGCTGTCGTCGTATGAGGCAAGGCCGCTCACTGCCTGGTTCACGGCGTTTTCATCCGCCGCGCTGATCATGGTCGCCGGATACAGTCCCTTGGCCACAAGGCTTTTTCCCAGCTCCCTGACCATGCGCGCCTGACCCGCCTTGAACCCGCACCCCTCCTGATTGTTCCCTTCGGTCCACCAGCCTGCGCTCGGCTCGTTGAACGGCGTGACCGTATGAAACGTGATGCCCCAGGAGTCCCTGAAGTGCTTGACCACCTCGGTAAGGTAGTCCGCGAAATCATCGAAATAATCGGTTTTAAGATTATCGGCTCCGTTAACGTTTCCCGCAGAGCAGCCGCTGATCGTCATCCACCAGGGCGGTGAATTGGAGAATGCCTCCCAGACAAGCGGAATGTTTGTCAAAGCAGCTCTTTCTGCCAGGGCAGCAACGATGTTGCGCTGGTTCTGGTCCGCGGTCCAATCGTATTCGCCGGATTCCGTCGGCTTGTAGCCGGGAATCGCGCCGCCGACCCGCATGTGATTGTGGCCTGGCTGATCGCCGCCGCCGATGTTGTACCTGAAATGGGTGAACCCGAGTCCTGAATCCGAATCGATCAGAACGTCGGCTATTTTATTGCGGTATGCAACGCTTCCCGATCCTTCCATGTTTCCCCACCAGCAGATCGACGTGCCCCAGCCTTCGAACGTCTGATAGGGAACGCCGGGGTCCACCGTGATTCTTGTCTGGCCAAAGACCGATAGCACAGCAAAGGGCAATAAATAGGGTGTCAGGAGCACCAGGTTAAACCGTTGTTTCATGGGTTCCCCTATACTGTACTGTGGCGCGTTTCTGGCCGGGTTGTTGTTCGCTTCGTATATGGTGCTTTTCCTATCGCAGTTTCATGATTCGTTTGCATGACAGGTGATTTTTTTGCGTAAGGATGAAGATGCCTGTTGCCGGATATCCTGTTTGATTGCTGATCGAAGTTATTTTTCTTCCGTGAATGTCGTACATCAGCCAATAGTCGCGCGTGACGGACCGGGGAACGGCGTATCGATACTCCTGCAGCGGCCTGACGCCGCTTCCGGTCCGGTAGGTTGCGGTTACGGTAACGTCTGCTGCAGGCATGGTCAGGAGCGCGGTTGGAGAGGCGGCGTTGTCGATGGTCGGATTCCCGGAAGCCGCCACCCACCGTTCAAAGGTCTGGCCAACAGGGGGCATTTTTGCGGTGATGGAAGCCGCTGTTCCTGCTACATACGGGCCGCTCCCTGTGCCGCTTGTCACGGTGAGCGCATACGCTGCCTGTTCGCTCCAGGTATGCACGCGGATCCAGTCCACGCGGTAGTCCACCGGAAACGCGGTGCCGGAAGGGTCGCCGCCATTGGTGCCGCCGATCGCCTGATTGACAAGAATATAGCCGGGCCTGCGGAACGGATTGGCGCCGTTTGGTCCGGTGCCGTCGGCATTGGCCACCGGGTAGTGGTTCATGAGCACGCCGTCAAGGTACAGGTCGATGGTGGTCGAGTCCCACTCCCAGGTCCAAATGTGGTAGTTTTGCACCCACCAGTCACCGCCGAGCGAGGAGATGCTCCTGGTGATCGAGGTCCACTGCCGGTTGCCGTCCATCACGTTGAACAGGCACCGGTTCCGGTAATACTCCATCATGTCGATCTCGCCGCCCCGGGGCCATCCTCCGGAGTTGGGCAGCCACCACCAGGCAGGCCATGATCCGGCCCGCACGTCGATTTTGGCGCGCATCTCGAACCTGCCGTAGAGCCAGGACTTCTTTCCCATGGTGCGCAGGCTGGCCGAAGTGTATTCATGCCCGTTCCAGTTGTCACGCAGTGCCTGGATCAGCAGGGTGCCGTTGTCGATGCGCGCGTTTTCAGGCCGGTTGGTGTAATATTGGAGTTCGCTGTTGCGCACGTAGCCGTTTTCATACCCCCACACGCTTCCGTCAATGGCCGGACCGTTGAACTCTTCGCTCCAGGAGAACTGCCAGCCGCCGCTTGATGCGGAAAAAGCAGGCAGGATAGAAAAGGCACAAAATAGGGAAAACATGGCAGTAACATTCACGCGATCGGTCGCTCCGGTGACGCGTACTGGTCCGGCCACGGTAATCCAACCTCCACAGGTATTGGCTACCAATAATATTATGAAAAGAAGGCCGGGTATGCCGGGTTTTCTTGTGCGGCCGGCATTATTCGATTACAATTGTAAACAAATTGAAGATAGTACATGACGTGAAGGCTCGAGGATAACGAAGCATTTAATCGCCGGAATTTGGTTATAATTGGATCTTGAAAGGTGGTTGTTATTTTACCGCGCCATCACCGGTTGTACGGCAATGATTTCACCTGAAGTGCCGCACACCCGCAGAACATAGAGCGACGGGGCGGTTCCCTTGAGACTGAACCGGTAGGTTCCACTGTGCAGCGTTCCCTTGTGCAGGACCGCAACGCGGCTTCCTTTCAGGTCGCAGAGTTCGACTGAGTTTACGCGAGCGCCGATGAGACGGATCTCAACGGCGTTCTGTCTCTGGTTGATGGATACGGAACTTCGTTCGAGCCTGCGCCGTTCTCCGGTCACCGGAACGATGTACTTGTCCCAGCCCGGCATCTCGTCGAGCGTGATCACGTAGGAATGGTTCATGATGGCGTTCCAGTCGGCCGCCGTGTTGTCGTGCGCCCAGCCGTCCATGGTGTAGTCGCCGTACCAGGGCATGAAGTAGGACCATGCCGCGCCGTCCCCGGTCAGACTGTCGGGATGCGGGATGGAGCCGTTTTCCGTGAGCGCGATCATTTTCCTGCCGCCGTAGATTTCCTTGACTTTTTCGAATGACGCCACGAGCGAACCGTGGTTTGCCTCGCGCGGATAGTAATAGTAGTCGCGGCCCACGAGGTCGACGTACGCGTCGCCGGGATACCAGTCGGCCGCGTCACCGGCCTCGTCGGTGGTCCAGACCCAGATGAGGTTGTCAAGACCGTGGTGGCGCACCATGCGGTCGAACATGAGCTTATAGAGCGCGACGCACGCCTTGGCCCCGCTGTAACCCCACCAGAACCATTTGCCTGACGCCTCGTGCATGGGCCGCCACAGGACCGGGATCTTTTTGTCGGCAAGGATTTTAAGATAGGCGGCGACAGTATCAATATCGCCGAGAATGGCGCGGTACTCTGCGCCGCCGGTATTAAACGCGGCACAGGTGGTCGAATCCACGAACGCCTTGTTCAGGCTGAATTCGACGTACGGCGGATTGCCCGAGGATTTTGAGTAGAATGCCTCAACGGTTTTACTCGGGTCTTTCCAGTGCCAGCAGTAGGCCGGAAAACCGCCTTTTTTGAATATGTTTTCGGCAAGCGCCACGGTCGCCCTGGTATACCCCTGGTGCCATTCGTTGTCTGATTCTTTACCGGTGCCGTGCATGAAATCCAGGCCCAAAAGAGCGGGCGTTTTTCCGGAGGCATTGATGATCCAGGCCACCTCGGTCTGCTCTTCAACCGTGTCGGGCGTGTACCGGCCATCGTTGCGCATGACCGTGTTGGTCATGACGCCGCTGATGATCTTTTTCTGGAAATGCTCGCGCAGAAAACCGTACATCTTTCTGGCGTTAAGAGAGGCGTTTGGCGTTACCAGGGCAGGAGAGATGGAAAACGGTGTTTCGACATAGGGAGTCAGCTCGATATAGTCGATGTTCACCCATCCCCAGGACTTGACAATGCCGATGGTGTTGGAACCGGCACCCAGCTTGATCTTTGCAGAGGCCTTTATGGTTACAAGGGATGAGCAGAGGGGGAAGGAGATCTGGCCTTTGGACGCGCCGTTCACGGTCAGGTTCTGGATTTTTCCGCCGGCGTCGAACGGCTCGGAGTAACATGCCCACAGGGTGTAGAATCCGGCGCTGCCCATGGTGACGCTGAAGGACAGGGCGCCTTCTTTCATATTAACGTAGTATCCCCCGGATGCGGCAGCATCTGCGACCTTCTCGACCATGTTGATGTCGACGATCGCGTCTTCTGCTTCGTAACGGGTTGGGGAGGCGGCTATACCGATTGGAAAAACAACGATAACAGCCAGAATCCGTATATTCATTACGATTTTCCTTAGAAGCGTATAGTGCTCACTACAATAATCATACATCTATTGTATTAGTGGTAAAAGCGGATAAAAGCGATTTTCAATTACGGTGGTATTGACAAAACGTCAACATTCCATATGAAGACGTTTTGGATGCGGTTTTCAGATCGATGAAGCATTGTAGAGACAGTTTCTTTGAACTGAAAGGTGTGGCTGTCTCAGGGAAAAACAGCGGACAACAACAGTAACCATGGTTTTTATCTTGAGCAAAAATTCTTATTACCAGACATAAATGCATTGGTGCTGCTCTCTAAATATATCAAATAATTTTGCAAACTATTAAAAAAGTGATTATTTTAAGCCATTGTATCCTTTAATTTGCTCTCTAAATAATGATATAAATACCTAATGTGCTTGAGTTTTCCAGAATCTAAAGGAGGAAATGCATGAATTACTGGCTGTTACGATTAGGCGGTTTGCTTGCTTTTTTTACCGTGACAAATCTGTGGGCACTTGCATCGACAACTGGTACGCCATTGGGAGGATTTGGTACCGGATACATCAAATATAACGCCCGAAACGGTGATTTTGCAGCAGTAGTCAAGGTTATGCCGGCAGCATCACTGGCAGCAAGCGAATTCGGGAATTATCGGTCGTCATCCTGCGGTTTTCATTTCTCCGTCAACGGCACCGGCAAACAGAAAGCCACCACCACAAGCGAAGACGCAAAAATGCCGGTGTACTATGCGGATTTCGGTGCCACGGGCGGGGTGACCTTCAAGCTCACTGCGTTCGGACCGTGGATCCCTGGCAGCAATGCGTTGTATGACCAGCTCGCTCATTCGCCGCTCGCTTGTTTTGATATCGCGGCAACAAATTCCGGTGCAAGTGCGGTGAACAATGTCGCGGTCGCGCTGGAATTCTCCAACCAGACCTCGGGCTCGACCAATCTGCTCGGCGGTGCCAATACCGGCGCGGCTGACGGCACCAGCGCTATCACCTGGGCCGGCACTGAAAACGGGTACATGCTGGTATCATGTGACATAGCCGGCGCCACCACCTCGGCCGGTGCGCTGGGTTCTTTTCTCACCACGGGAAACTGCACGGCTGGCGCTGGAAATGTCGTATCAGCGAAATGCAACATTCCGGCCGGCGCTACCGCGCATTTCCAGTTCATTATTTCATGGTGGACGCAGTGGCGGAACAGTTCCAAGGGTAACGAAGACCACTGGTATCACAACTACTACGCCAACGCAAAAGAGGCCGCGGTATTAGGTATGAGCAATTTCGACCAGATGAGAACTGGAGCGACTTCGATCGTGGATCGCACCGTGGCAACTAACTTCCCAGAATGGTTCGAAGACCGCTTGCTCAACAACCTGTACCCCATGGCCCACAATTCCGTGGTTGCAAAGGATGGTAGAACGGGCTTCTGGGAGGGACGGTATCCGATCATCGGAACGATCGATCAGGGAGAACATGCCTCGATCTGGTACTGCTTCAACTGGCCGCAGAATCAATGGCGCGAGCTCCAGTACTGGGCGCGCCAGCAGCGTCAGGAAGCGAATCTGCTCGGACAGATTCACCACGATTTCAATGGTACGACATCCGGAAGCTGGAGTTATTCCAATACCGATGCCAACCATTTTTTATATCCGTGGGACAATTATACGCATCAGGATTACTGGTATCAGCCCAACACGACGGACTGGGGTGATCTGCAGGCCATGTTCATCTTCAAGGCCTACGAGCTCATGCTCGCGGATGCCAACAAAGACTCGCTCACCAAGTACTGGCCTGCGATCAAGCGGGCAAGCGACCGGATGATCACCCAGTGCGGCAGCCGCCACCTTGCGGATGACAACGTGCGCAGTACCTATGACGACGGCAGTTCGACGCCGGTTTACTGCGCCGGCGTGCAGCTCGCGGCATGGCTGGCAATGGTTGAAATGGCAAAATGGCTCGGCGACAACGCCACTGCCTCCAAGGTCCAGAACTGGTATAACCAGGGGCGGGCTGAATTCGCAGGACGCTTTTACAATTCCAACTTCTGCTCGGGTCAGGCAAAATCAGAGGGTGATATAGCGGGCTATAGCTGGGCGCGATACTTCGGTTTTCCCGCGATTTTCGACTCGAATATTGTTACCACCGGGTGCAACAGGCTTTGGAGCTATTACAGCATCCAATCCGGCAGGGCACGGTTGGGCCAATGGCATTTTTACGCTTACGACCATTGGGGCGGCGCGGCCATCGCCATTGGCAAGCAGGACACGGCCATGCTGGTGCATAAATGGGACTATGACTATTACTACACCGGCAATCCGGCCTACGTCCACTGGCAGGACCTGAACAGTACCAACAACACCTATGCAAGCTATATGACCGCGCCGTGCGTTTGGCGCTCCATGTTTCAGATATGCGGCTACCTGCTTGATAACGCGTTCCATCGGCTTTGGATCAGGCCCATGATTCCCAAGTCGATGAACAATAAGATCACGAACGCACCACTCATCAATCCCAAAGCCTGGGGCACGCTGAACTACGATGAGACTTTCGACGCAGCCTCGCAGCGTTACCAGAACATTTCAGTCACCTTTGACTCGCCCACACAAGTCGACACGCTCATGCTTAAGAACAATACCGGTCTCTCGGCATTTCCGGCCAATACCATTGTTATCAGCAACGGAGGGGCGAACGTTTCAGGCTTCACGGCGACCGCCGTGGGATCCGGATATGAAAAGAACATCAAAATCGCCTTTGCCTCGCCGATCCAGATCGGACCGCAAGGGGCCACCATTCAGGTGTTCGGTCAGCCCACCGGCATTTCAGGCAACATCGTGCCGGGTTCGCGACCCGAATTGAAACTTCCTGACGGCCATATCCGCGCCGGTACGCCGTTCACCTTCTCGGTTGCCGTGCCGGGGTACGTGACGCTGGAATTGATATCGCTCAGCGGTGTGAAAATCGCGACGGTCTTCCAGGGTTCTGTTTCCACGGGTTCCCATACCGCAATCTGGAACGGTTTGTCCGGGAATCGTGGTGTCGGTTCCGGTATTGCAGTGGCAAGGTTGGTGTCACCTGCCGGTGTAATCAGTAAGGTTGTCAAGATAGAAAGATAAACATTCACCGCGGCCCGTTTGACTGCCATGAGGGCAAACGGGCGTTCCTCTCGTTTTTTCTGGAAAGGACCTATCCGATGAAACGTTCGACCGTGTGTATGCTGTCCGGAATGGCAATTGCAGGTATCCTGACCATCGCTTCCGCCGAAGAGACGGCAAAGGAATCCAAAGTAAACATCGGCGGATTCGGGTATTTCATGTTCGGCCAGATAGTATCTGGAATGGCGGGTGGCGGAATCAATGATTACAACGAAATGGTACACTATTGGCAGAATCTCGGCGTGGTCGAAATACAACTCACGGGAAAGCCAACCGACTGGTTCACCACTAAAATCGGGCTGGAGACGCAAACGTATTTTCCCCTTGCTTATGGGGCAATGGATAAAGCCTCATATTATGTCCAGTTTAAGGGATTCTTGCCGATGGCAGAAGGGATCTTTTTGTGGGATTCAAAATATTTCAAAGATTTTCTGCCTTTGATCTCTTCATTTTTATGCGAATCCGGTCTTTTCCAGTACACCTTTAATCCTCAGGTGAAAAACCTCGGGAACTATCTCTATCGAAGCACAGCCAAACCGCTTTCAATACAGAGCAGACTTGATTACCCCTGGGCAGATTTGATGGGTGCGCGCATGCAACTGGGCGTATTAGATGAAAGGTTGAAATTGGAAGGTATCCTGAATACTACCTACGATTACCCTCCATGGTATGACTGGAACCTGGGATTCACCGGTTCTTTCGCCCCGGGTAATAAACTCATCGATGTAGGTGCGGGTATCTGTTTTTCCCATCTCCTGCTTGCCAATTGCGGGAAAATGCCCGATTCAGTGAATGAACAGTGGAAAGCAACCAAGCTCGACGCAAGAGTCATAATGGATCCGAAACCATTGATAGGGGATTTTGGGGGAATGTGCGGCCCGGAGGAGTGGAAAATCTACGGTGAAGTTGCAGTGCTAGGGCTGAAGGACACTCAGGAATATCCCTATATCCCAAAAAATTCACTGCTCCACCGGATGCCTTTTCTCGCCGGGATCAACCTTCCAACCTTCAAAATACTGGATATGTTTTCTGTGGAGCTCGAATGGTTTAAAAGCCCTTATCCCAATGACTGGTTTGGGCGATTTGATAACAATCTTCCGGTATCAAAGGATTTCAGCGGTGATTCGGCGGCCATTGACAACTATATCAATAAGGACAATTTCAAATGGTCGATATTTCTTAAAAGGTCCATTACTATGTTTGAACTACGCTGTTATCTGGCCAATGACCATAGCATTTATAAAGCGTTTAAAATGGAAAATTTTGAGTGTTTCGAACAAACGCTCAAAAGGCCCAAGGACTGGCAGTGGTTCGTGGAGCTACGATATAACCTGTAACACGGATTGCTCGGTACTGTCGCGGGGCACAAAGCAGAAGTATGATCGAATTACTACGCCGGAGAGCGACGATGACGCGATGCGCATGCGGTCGAACCGTTTTCACCATAGTACTCTGGTCCGGAATAATGGTTTCTTCCCTGGCCGAGAGCGGGTACAATTTATGGCTCCGTTATAGTTCCATTGCCGATACTGCGATTGGTAATCAGTACCGGACAAGCGCAACGCAGATCGTGGTTCAGGGGACCGATTCAACGCACGTTGCCCTGCGTGAGGAGTTGAAACGCGGCTTTGACAGCCTTCTGGTTCAGAACACCCCGTTCTCTTCATCCGTTACCCAGAATGGAGCGGTTGTCGCCGGCACCCCTGCTTCGTCTTCGATAATCAACAGCCTTGGACTAACCCTCAACGCGAATACCGATGCCTACAGGATTATCACCATGCAGGTGAGCGGCAGGAACGCCATCGTGATTGCATCGCGCGGAAGTGTCGGGGTATTGTATGGCACCTTTCATCTGCTGAGGTTCATGCAGACAAATAAACAGATCACTTCTCTTGATATATCGGAAATTCCTAAAATAAAACGGAGGATCCTGAACCACTGGGCCAATCTCGATGGCTCCATGGAGCGGGGGTATTCAGGGAACAATATATTCAGGTGGAGCCAGCTTCCCGGCACGGTCGACCCTCGCTACACGGTATATGCACGGGCATGCGCGTCGGTCGGCATCAACGGCGCGGTGCTGAACAACGTCAATAATTCCGGGAACACCCAGATCCTGTCAACCACCTATATAGGAAAAATCCGCGCGCTGGCAGGCGCGCTCAGACCGTACGGTGTGAGGGTGTATCTCTCCGCTTATTTTGATGCGCCGATTTCCATAGGCGGGTTGAGCACCGCCGACCCCCTCAACTCCCAGGTCATCAACTGGTGGGCGAGCAAGGTCAGGGAGATTTATAATGCCGTACCCGATTTCGGCGGATTTCTGGTGAAGGCGAACTCCGAGGGACAGGCGGGACCAAAGAACTGGGGCAGGACCCACGCGCAGGGGGCCAATTGCATTGCCGACGCCCTTGCCCCGCACGGCGGCGTCTGTATCTGGCGCGCCTTTATCTATGATGACGCAATAGACGCCGACCGGATGAAACGGGCGTATATAGAATTCAAGGCGCTCGACGGCCAGTTCAGGAACAACGTCATCCTGCAGGCTAAAAACGGGCCCTATGATTTCCAGCCGCGCGAACCGGTCCATCCCATTTTCGGGGGCATCGCCAACACCAACGTCGGCATGGAATTCCAGATCACCCTTGAGTATCTCGGACAGGGAATCCAGCTGGTCTACATGGGACCCTACTGGAAAGAGGTGCTGGATTTCGACACTCACGCAAACGGCTCCGGCTCGACTATCGGCAAAGCGATAGACGGTACCCTTTACGGCGACACCGTGACCTGCATATCCGGCGTGGCCAATGTCGGGAATAACATGAACTGGTGCGGCCACCATTTTCATCAGGCAAACTGGTTCGCCTACGGCCGGCTGGCGTGGAACCACACACTCTCCTCCGACTCTATTGCCGATGAGTGGGCGCGCATGACGTGGGGGAATGCTCCCACGGTGGTAACCACGGTGACATCGATGATGGCAGGCTCTCGCGAGGCGTGCGTCAATTACATGACCCCGCTCGGTTTGTGCGGCTTATTTTGCATGGGTACGAGATACGGGAGTGACCATTACGGGCCTTGCCCGGGACAAAATGACCACCCGGAGCATCCGGACTGGAACGCGGTCTACTGGCATCGGGTCGACGCCGCCGGCGTCGGATACAACCGTACGTCAACGGGCAGCAACTTTGTAGGCCAGTATTTTCCCACAGTGCGCGACCGCTATAACAGCATCGCAACCACGCCACCTGAATATCTTGCCGCGTTCCATCACGTGAGCTGGAATTATACGATTCCTTCGACCGGAAGAACGTTTTGGGACGAACTCTGTTACCGCTATTGTATCGGCTGTCAGTATGTATATGGATTGAGGAGGCAATGGAGCTCCCTGAGCGGCCTTGTCGATGCCTCACGTTTCAATGAGGTGAGTGCAAAACTCGCAACGCACGAGACCGATGCGAATATCTGGCGCACCACCTGTCTAAATTATTTTAGCACCTTCAGCAGAAAACCGATCACATCGTGCAATACCGGGATCCGGGAATCTGTGGGCCACCGGCAGACCGGTGTGGCCGCGATACCTGGTAAGGACGTGACGATCTATTCAGTTCAAGGCAGGCTCGTCGCGTCGCTGTCACTGCATCATAGCATACCGTTATGTACACTAGAAATGAGCGTTCAAAAGAGACTCGGGCCTGGAATGTATATCGTTAAAGCCGGTCAGTCAAAGCCGATCAGGATGGTAGTGGGAGGGTGTAATTCATTTGAAAGCAGATAAGTTAGTATGCCGAAAGCGGTTAAAAAGCGGGATAAATGCTCACTAAAAAAAATAAATAATTGTTATATTTAGCAATAAATATCTTATATTTAATAAAAAATATATAAATTTTGCTCTCTAAAAAATGAAAAAAATAATAAAAGTATCCATTGCCTCATTCCTCGACTTCAGGGAGTACCTGAAGGCGATCATTGACGCGGCGCGGGAAAACGGCGAACCGATCACCAACCGGACATTTGCCCAGGCGCTTCGCATCAACTCCTCGTCATGGCTGACCAATGTGCTGAGCGGCGCCAAGGGGATAACCCTGGAAACAGCGCGGGCAATTTCCGAGTATCTGGGTCATGACACGTGGGAGCGGGGATACTTTGAAATCCTGGTGCAATTCAACCAAGCAAAAACCGTGGAAAAACGAAACAACTATTTCGCCGCCCTTAAACGACAGCTCCTGCAAAAAGGGTATCAATCCCTGTACGTGCTTGAATCCGATCAATACGAATTTTACTCAAAGTGGTACTATACCGCGGTGCGATCGCTCCTCGGCATGTTTCCCATGGGAGACGAGTATAACCGGATCGGACGCATGACATCTCCCTCCATCACCGCGGTCCAGGCGAAAAAATCCGTCAAATTACTCACCAAACTCGGCCTGATTAAAAAGAACGATACGGGTTGTTACGATCTCACGGGAACGGCCATCACGACCGGCCCGGATGTCAAGTCGCTTGCCGTGGCCAACTTCCAGCGGGACACCATGCGGCTCGGTATCGAGGCGATCGACCGGTATCCTCAGTCCATGCGCGACATTTCCACCATGAGCGTCGGGATCTCGGAGGAAGGGTATAGGAAAATCGCGGCGATACTGGCCGACTGCCGGAAAACCATCGCGAACATGGCGAACAACGACCGGAACGCCGACCGCGTGTATCAGATCAATTTCCAGGCTTTTCCATTGTCAAAGATAAAACACGGGAGAGACGCATGACACCTACGCGCCGACATGGTATCTGCGTTTGGACAATCGGGCTTGCCATGGTGTCGACCGCCGCATTCCTGTTGCACTGTACCGCCTCGCTCACCGGCGGCAACAGCTCCGAGACAACGAACGTGGCCGTGGTAGCCGGCGACGGGCTCCCGGCCGCCTCGGTAACCGCAAAACTGATCCATGCGGATAATTGGGCGTACCGGGTGATGAATAACACCGAGATCGTCGCTGACAGCGCAGTTGCCGGGCCGGATGGCATCGTTTCGTTCGACCGGCTGCCCGAAATGCCGTGCAATCTGCAGATCGATTATGCGGGGTCTGGAATCTTCATCAGGAATTTCAGCGACAAAGGGAAAATAACCGCCGCGACAGATACCATTCGCCTTCAGAAGTATGCGACGCTTTTAGGTACCTGTTCGCCCGACGGCAGTTTCCCGTCGTCGGTCATGCTCGAAGGGACCATATACTCGGCAGCCGTGGGCAGCGATCGTTCGTTTTCGTTCGCCGAGGTTGCGCCGGGTTCCTACCCGCTGGTATTCCTTTCATTGTCCGGCGAACTGGCGATTGCGGGAAGCGCCTTGTTGGCACCGGATCAGACCATCGCGCGAAGCGTGACCGCCCCGAACTTTACCGAACTCCTGATCGACGACTTCGAGAGCGGCTATCATACGAGCGTGCTCGGGCAGTTTACCGATGCGACATGGTACAGTTATGCCGACACCGGAGCTGGAGGTACATCGAGCGTATCGCGCTCGCTTCAGACCGGCGCCCCGCAGGGCGTGTTCTATTTAGACGCGACTATCATCATGAAAACACCGCAGGAGGGCGCGTGGGCGGGCATCGGCGTTCCCATCGGCTTGAAAAGGAGCGACTGGGACCTCAGCGCCATGACTGCGGTCTCCTTCTGGGCCCGGGGCAAGAGGACCATGCGCGTCAGCATCGAATCGCCCTTTGTGGATTCGATCAACAACAACTGGCCGGATTTCGGCAAGGCGATCGTCCTCGATTCGACCTGGCGTTACTACAGGATACCCGTTGACTCCCTCATACTTCCGGCATCAAAAGCCCTGACCCTGGGGGTTACCTGGGCCATGGCGTCAAAACGGATCTACCGGATCGAATTCGAGGCGGTTTCCACGGCAAGCAGCGCTGATACCATTCGGATACAGATTGACGATATCAGGCTCGAGGGAATTACGGCACCGGATCTGTTCAGGCAGATGGAAACAGGAACGGCTCAATGAGTGGTGCGCGCTTCATAAGAACGGTTGCCGCTATGATAGCGCTACTGCCAGCGGTCGTCGCAACCGCCCAAGTCGCCACGATAGACTTTGCAAATATCAAACAGGACATCGACGGATTCGGCGCGAGCTCGGCCTGGCACGGCCAGCTTACCGATGCGCAACTCAATGCAGCGTTCGGCACGGGCAACAACCAACTTGGCCTTACGATTCTGCGGATACGGATCGATCCCTCATCAGGTGCGTGGGCCGACGAAAAGGCGAACGCCCAGAAAGCCAAAACGCGCGGCGCTCAAATACTCGCTTCTCCCTGGACGCCGCCTGCCTCGATGAAAACCAACAACAATACAGTCGGCGGCGAGCTGAAAACCGATTCGTACGCCGCATACGCATCTCATCTGAAGTCCTTCTGCGATAATTTGGGAAACGTGGACGTCATTTCGATCCAAAACGAACCGAACATAACGGTGACCTACGAATCATGCGACTGGAACGCGACGCAGCTTCTCAATTTCTGCAAAAACAACGCTGCGTCGATCGGCAAACCGGTTTTAATGCCCGAGACCTACAATTTCGATATTTCCTATTCGGATCCCACGCTGAACGACCCGGCCGCGGCAGCGACTGTCAGCTATATCGGTTTACACCTGTACGGCGCCACGATGAAAAATTACACGAACGCGCTGGACAAGGGAAAAAAGCTGTGGATGACCGAGTATTACCTCAATCCGGACGATATCGGAACCTGCATGACCATGGGAAAGCAGATCCTGGACTGCATGTACAATAACATGAACGCGTACATCTGGTGGTACCTGCGAATGCCTGACTGCAACATCATCAATACCGACGGTTCGATCAAGAAAAAGGGGTATGTGCTGGGCCAGTTTTCCCGGTTTATCCGGCCGGGATACTGCCGCGTCGATGCCACGTATCAACCGCAAAGTGGTGTGTACGTGGTCGCGTTCAAGGGTTCACAGAACGTCATCGTGGCGCTCAACCAGAACACCACATCAAAAAATCAGACCTTTTCCTTTCGAAACGGCGCCGTATCCAACGTGAAAAAATACACCACATCGGGCGTGAAGAATATCGCGGACGAAGGTTCTATCGCAATGTCGGGTAATTCGTTCACTGCAACGCTGGACGCGCAGAGCATAACGACATTCGTTGGCGTTGCGGAAACCGCTCATGTACCGATGCCGCGCACTCCGTTGACCGATCATTTCCAGGGTATCTCTCTTCCAGATGTCGTGTATTTGTTGAACGGCAAAAAGTGGCCGGGGCTCCTTTCCGGAGCGGCTGCCGGTCTGCCGCCGGGCGTGTATGTAGGGAAAAAAGGTGTGACCGAAAACGCTGTTACAGGTCTTTCCGAACGCAACAACGCACCGATAGGACAGCGGCCATAACCCAAAGGAGGCCAGGAAATGTGTATTCGAACCGGCATCAGCATCTCCTTTGTCATTACCTTATTCAGCTTCATTGCCATAAACGGCCAGGAGACCCTCAAGCGGTACGCTGACCAGCATGTCCTGAACATCGGTGTTGCCGTGGGAACCGCGTTTTACAACAACGAGCAGGCCTATGTCGACGTGCTCAAACGCGAGTTCAACACCGTGGTATGTGAAAACGAAATGAAGCCCAACGCCATGCAGCCGACCCAAGGGACCTTCAGGTTCACCACGGCCGACCGGCTCGTCTCGTTTGCGCAGCAGAACAACATGAAGATCCGCGGCCACACGCTCGTGTGGCACAACCAGAATCCAAGCTGGCTTTCGAACGGGAACTGGACGCGGCAGACACTGCTTGCAGCAATGAAGGCCCATATAAACGGGGTCTTGGCGCATTACAAGGGAAAGATCTATGAATGGGACGTGGTGAACGAGGCGTTTGACGGCGCAAACCTGCGCAGTTCCTTCTGGAAGAACGTTATTGGCGAGGATTACATTGACAGCGCATTTGTTTACGCGCACCGGGCGGATCCTGAAGCGCTGCTTTTTTACAACGATTACAGCACCAGCACGGTCAATGCGAAGTCCACCGCCATCTACAACAAGATTAAAACCATGCTCAACAACGGGATTCCGATCCACGGCATCGGGTTCCAGTCACACCAGATCATCAGCGAATACTCTTCCAGCCTTTACAGCAGTCTGAAGACCAATTACGACCGCTTCGCCGCGCTCGGCCTCAAAATTGCCATCACCGAGCTCGACGTCAGAATACCGACCCCAACAGACCAGACCGAACTGCAGACCCAGGCAAGCATGTACCGGATATTCCTGCAGGCGGCGCTTGCCACACCGGCATGCAAAACCTTTATGATCTGGGGGTTTACCGACAAGTACTCGTGGATCCCCTCGACTTTTTCCGGGTACGGCGACGCGCTCATTTTCGACGCGAGCTACCAGCCCAAACCCGCGTATACTGCGCTGCTTGACGTTCTTAAGAATTATCAGGTCGGTGTCGTAAAAACCGATCGTGGGTGGGGGGCGACCACAGGCGGCTTCCTGACCTCCGGTATAACCGGAACCGACCGGGCGATTATTCTGTTCGATCTGCGCGGCGCGAAGGTTGAGTCATATGAAATTTCGGACGGCCCTTTGTTCGTGCACGGCGCCCGGAGGATTTCGCGTCAGACCTATATCGCAAAAACCGGCAACAGCCCGGCGGCCAGGCTGCAACCAGTCAGGTAGGGAGCATTCGATGATTCATCTTCTGCAATCGACCGTTTTATGGGGCATTACGTTCGCGCTGGCGGGCTTCCAGCTCGCCTTCGCCCAATCCGCGACCATCAACCTGACGAGCGAAAAACAGTATATCAGGGGCTTCGGCGGCATGAACTGTCCGGGCTGGATCCCCGATCTCACCGCTGCCCAGGCGGACAAGGCGTTCGGCGACGGAACGGGCCAGATCGGGCTGAGCATGCTGCGCATGCGCATTTCGCATAACAGTTCGGAGTTCTCAAGAGAGGTGCCGACGGCCGTACGGGCAAAATCCCATGGCGCGCTTCTATTCGCGAGCCCCTGGACGCCGCCCGCGAACATGAAAAGCAACAACAACATTGTTGGCGGGTATCTCAACACTTCTTCGTATGCCGCGTATGCGGCCCACCTGAAGGCATTCTGTGACTATATGTCGACGAACAACGCGACATTGTATGCGGTCTCAATCCAGAATGAGCCAGACATAGATGTGTCCTACGAGTCCTGCGACTGGACCTCGGCCCAGTTCATCTCCTTTTTGAACAACAACCGGTCGGCGATCGGTTCCATAAAAGTCATGGTTGCCGAATCGTTCCAGTTCAGGAGACCTTTGACCGATGCGATTCTCAACGACGCGACCGCGGTCACAAAATTCGACATAATCGCCGGTCACATCTACGGCGGCGGCCTTTCCGATTACCCGCTGGCGCGCAACAAAAGCAAAGAGGTATGGATGACGGAACATTATTCCGACACCGACAGCGCGAATATTTGGAGCGGCGCGCTCAAGATGGGAAAGGAGCTTCATGACTGCATGGTCGCCAACTTCAACGCCTATGTCTGGTGGTATATCCGGAGGTTTTACGGCCTGATCGACGACAACGGTAACGTGACCAAACGGGGCTACGTAATGTCGCAATTCTCAAAATTTATTCGCCCGGGGTACACCAGGGTGGACGTTCCGGCCAGCCCGGCAACGAATGTCGATGTTACCGCCTATAAAAACGGCGCCGACGTGGTCGTGGTGGTCCTGAACCGCAACACCGCCTCACGGAGCCAGCAGTTTACGCTGCAGGGCGGTTCCGCGGCCAGTTTTACAAAGTACACCACCTCGGCGAGCAAAAACGTGACGAACGACGGGACCGTCAACGTAACAGGCGGTTCATTCACCGTTCAGCTCGACGCTTCGAGCATTACCACGCTGGTCGGCACCGGCACGACCGGGACCATACACCCGCGGCGAAGCGCGCAGCCCTCCCGCATCAGTTGTACTTCTGACGGCGATGCGCTCGTCATTCATACAAACGGTGTTTTCCATTATGCCGTTTTTGACATTTCGGGAAGATCCGTGACCACCGGCAACGCGCGGGAAACAGCGATCATCAGGGATGTCCTGACGCGGGGCGTGTATGTCGTGAAAATACGGGATTCGAAGGCTGCTTGGACCATGCAGGCGATCAGGCAATAGTCGAACGCCTCACACCCCATCACCCCGGCCTGTCGGCCACCCCTCTTCCCCTCTCCAGTTATCTGGAGAGGGGAAGAGGGGCAGGGGGAGTAGGGGTGAGGCGTAAAAAAGGCCGCCGGTTTCAACTCGCGAGGAAGCAACCGGCAGCCGGATGAAAAGGAGCATCGACCCTGCCGCGGAGGGCAGTGCCGCGACCTTTTTGCTAATAATATACCATCCTCCCGATATCAAGAAAGGACCGTTATGCGTTACAAGGAAAGAACTGGAAAAATGGCAGCCCTGATTGCGGCGTCCGTTTTGTTCGGCTCGCTGGTTGCATTCGCCCAGAATACCCTCACGCTCAATGTCGGAGGGGCGAACCATACCATCAACAGGGCTCTCTATGGCGCGCTCATGGAGGATCTTGGCAGGGACATTTATTACGGTCTCTATGTGGGGACCTCCTCATCGGTCCCCAATACCAACGGCATGCGCAACGACATTATCCAGGCGTTCCGCGAAGCGGGAATAACCTGCCTTGAATGGCCGGGCGGGTGCGCGGTCTGGAACTACCACTGGCGGGACGGTATCGGCCCGAAAAACAGGCGTGCCGGCGGAGAAATGGTCAATGGCATGGGCACGGCCGAATATTTTCAGCTCAACGAGCTGATCAACGGGGAACCCTATATCACCTGCAACATGCGGTCCGCTCCGGCATCGGAAATGGCTGACTGGCTCAACTATATCGCCGACACGGTTGCCTGGAAGAACGCGCTCAAATACTGGAAAATCGGCAATGAAGAGTGGGGCGGGTGCGGCTCAGGTCTTACGGTGCAGGATTTCTGCACAAAATACACAGAGTATGTGAACGCGATCCCGGCATCGTACAACGGCAAACTGATCCGCATCGCCGAAGGCGGCCAGGGCACCTCCTGGCTGACCACGGTTATGAACTCCCTGATGGGAAAAATGGAGGCGGTCTCCCGGCACTATTATGCGGTCACCAACTGGACCACCAAAGGTCCTTCAATGAATTTCTCACAGACGCAGTACTACGCCCAGCTCAAGGTATCCCAGAATATGGAAACCATTGTCCGGGATTATGAAAATACCATGAACCAGAGGGACCCCAACCATACCGTGGGTCTGTTCATCGACGAATGGGGCGCCTGGTATGACGCGATCCCGGGCATGGGCACCTTCTACCAGCAGAACACGGTGCGCGATGCATTGATCGCCGTTCAAAACCTTAACATATTCAACAACCACTGCCGCCGGGTGACCATGGCGCTCGTGGCGCAGCCGGTTAATGTGATCCACTCGTTCTTCCTCACCCAGAACCCGCCGACGACCGCTCTGATTAAGACGCCGACGTTCTATGTGTTTAAAATGCTCAAGCCGCACCAGAACGCGAAGATGATCCCGGCCACGCTCACCTGCGGCACTATTGAGCAGATCCCGGTCATAAGCGCGTCAGCCTCGATCGACAGCACGAAAGCGATCCACATAAGCCTCGGCAACATGCACGCGACAAACAGCCAGACCCTTGCCATAACCCTGAACAACACTTCCGCGTCATACTCCGCAAGCGGCGAGACCGTCAACGGCCCGGCGATCACGAGCTACAACGACTACAACAAGGCCGAAGAAGTCACTATAAAGAGCCTGCTCGCGTCAAATTATACACTCAGCGGAAATACGCTCAACGTGACCCTGCCAGCCCACAGCGTGATCATGATGACGCTCACGCCGGTTTCGGCTGCGTATCAATCGCCAGGCAGCCGCGTGAACCGAGGGTTTTCAGTCAGTGCCGGTGCGAACAAAAGAATTGTGATACGGCTGAAGCGTGCAGGACAGAAACCAATCGCCGTGGATCTTTTCAACAGCAATGGCCGCCTGATCAAGGGCGTTGCGCAGCAGACCACGTCATTTGGCATGCAGCGGATCGTGTGGCGGCCTGAAAATACAGTCAGGAGCACGGACGTCTGCATTGTCAGGATAACCATTGATGGAACAGCGTATTTCCAGCGTTTAACCTTAATACGTGGAAGGTTCTGCGCGGCTGATTAGGTTTTACAGAGATTACTGGAGGCCGTATGATTCGTGTATCATTATTGATAGTTATAACGTTGCTCTTTAGCGGTAATGTCCTTTTCGGCCAGACGGTTTCCCTTTCCGGCACCGTTAAAAAAACCGGCGGAACTGCCGGCATATCGGGCGTCACGGTATCACTGGCGAAACTTAAAAACCTCTCCGCAACGACCGACGCGCAGGGGGCTTTTACGATATCCGGTACCACATCCCAAAAGTGGCAGACGCCGCAGCGGACCCGGTTCCACTATACGCTTGCCGGCAACACGCTCGTCATTTCCGGGGCGCTGCAACGGCACAACGGCGTCGTGGAACTGTATTCCAGCAGCGGCAGGAAAATCGCGTTGGTAACGTTCAAAGGCAACGCCGTGGGAATACTGCGCGTCATGCTGCCCGAGTTTGTGCCGGGTCTTACCATGCTTCGCATCCTCACGCGCGACGAAACCGTCACCCGGACGATCGTCCGGTGCGGCGATGCGCTGTATTGTAAAAATGAAGCAGGCGATCTTGCCGCCGACGGGATTTTCATCTTGACGAAACAGGCAGCCGCCGTCGACACCCTCGTTGCTTCTAAGTCGGGGTATAAGCAAGCGCGCGTTGCGCTTGATTCGTACAACAAGCAACATATTGCGATTACCATGGATACCTCTATTTGTGTCTTGCCGGATCTGCCTGACCCTTCCGGTCTCACCAAAGTGAACGAAAAGCTGCCTGATCCGTTCACCTTCTATGACGGCACCAAACTGACACAAAAAGACCAGTGGGCCTGCCGCCGCGCTGAAATCCTGGCCATGGCTGGAAAATACCTGTATGGTCCGATGCCGCCGGATCCGGATGAAATCACCGGATCAATAAGCAGTGGTTCCATATCGGCCACGGTCAAGGTCGGTTCAAAATCTCAGAATCTCAGCTGGAATACAGGTGGTTCAGGAGAAGTTTTATTTATGACCATCGGAGGGTTTGGCGGAATGCCCGCTCCAAGCGGTTGCCGGACGCTTGGCTTAAGCCATAATGCAAGTCCCATTGCGAACCTTTACGGGTATACCGATATCACCGCTACGATTTCCATCGCATGGCAGGCGAAAATCATTTGTGCGGTAATCGACAAGAATCCCAACGTAGGTATCAATCCGAATAAAATATGCGTGACCGGATGTTCCGGAGCGGGAAAGGTATGCATGACCACAGGCGCATTTTGTGATGGCATTGACTTAACGCTCATCATCGAATCCGGTGGTGGCGGCGCCTCATCGTTCCGGATGTGCGAGTGGTACCGGCATGGTGCCGGCGGCAGCAGTTATCGATGTGACAGCAAACCGCAGGGCATCGACAACCTCGAAGACAACGGCTTGGCAGGACCATGGGTCGCCCAGGCTGCAAACTGGGTCAGAAGATCGCCGTCAAAAGTCGTCAATCTTCCCTTTGACCAGCATCTGGTTCTGGCCTGCATCGCTCCGCGGGCATGCTGCCATGTAACCAACCAGCACGGGCCGGGCGAATGGTGCCATCTTGGCGGGACCTGCGAGGCGCTGTCCGCCTGGGCCGCGGAACCGGTGTGGAATGCGCTCGGCGTTCCTGGAAATTTCGGGTTTCGGATGTATACCGAAAGCAGTGCTCCGGGGCACTGCAGTAATCCCGGCTCCGCCACCGCTCTTGCGAGAGAGTTTTATAAGAGGGTTCTTGATGGAAATACAAGCGCGGTTACGGACGTATGGGAAGCGAACGATCAGGATCTGCAGCAACCCAAATCGCAGTGGCCTTCAATGTGGGTTGACTGGGATATGAACACGACGCTTCAATAGGAGAAACCATGAAGAAAAAACGTTTTTCACTGATCACGGCAGGATGCGTACTGGCGCTGTTCCATGCGCACGCGTCAGCGGCACCAGACCCCAATTTTCATTGTTATCTCTGTTTCGGGCAGTCAAACATGGCGGGCGGATGCAAACCAGGGGATGCGAACGATTGCGACACGACCTCGGCAAGGGCAAAGCGCGTAAAAGTGCTCGCGTTCATGGACTGCAATACCCAGTCCACCGCCTGCACCAGCTACCGGCTGGTGCGCACGTTCAACAAATGGTATACCGCATTCCCGCCCTACAACAACTGCAGCGAAGGAATCGGGCCCGCGGACTATTTCGGAAAAACCCTGCTTGATTCCATCCGGGACGACATCACGATCGGCTTCATACCGTGTTCGTTTTCAGGCCAGAGCATTGTCGTGTACCAGAAAGGCAACACGACGCCGATTCCGAGCTGGGCCCATCCGACCGTGGGCACTGATGGCTATGGGTTTGTCGTATCGCGGTGCAGGATCGCGCAGCAGGCCGGCGTCATCAAGGGGTTCCTGTTCCACCAGGGAGAATCGGACGCCGGAGCAGGGGATGGATGGGTCGATAAGGTGGTCGGTATCGTTAAAAGTCTTAAAACCGACCTTGGATTAAGCGACAGCATCCCATTTATCGCCGGCGAGCTGCGGTATCAATCCGAAAACGGTTGCTGTTACCAGCTCAATCCCTATATCAACAAACTTCCGCAAAGAATCACGAACTGCGCGGTCGTGTCCGCAAATGGCATTAAAGCAAGAAATCCTGACGACGAATGGCGGGCGCATTTCGACACCCCGAGCATGCGCGAATTCGGCAGGCGATATGCGATGGCTTTTCTTAAAGTTGCAAGCCCGACACTTGTTCCGCGCAAGGGGAGCGTTCCAACAGTCTCGCCTTCAAAGCCAAGACCGGTTTCCGCTGCAACAATACGTTCGTGGAGCAAAGGCGCAAGAATCTATACGCTGCAGGGAAAAGTCATCGCTGATATTATTGATTCACGCGACATGGACAGATTGACCCGCCTACGCGGGGCAAGCGTGTACCTTGTTTCACCCAAATCGTCAAACAGCGTACGGCTGATGATCGTGCCATAGTTGAAACATGGTAGAGAGATAATTGATGATGAAAGAAAAGAAAGAAAAAAGCCGCTACGCTAACGGGTAACTATGGACCTCCCTCGGCAGCTCCTCGATCATGCTCGGGGCAACGGATCAAGAACTTCGGACCGGTGACGTACCGGTTACCTCATTGTTCTCTTTAATGGGAAATATGAGCAGGGTACCCGGCGAATTGCCGGCATTTCTTATCGTTATAACAGTTCTATCGGCAGGTGTTTTTTATACTTTGTAAAATCCAAATCCGTTGTGAATATTTTTAATTTCTCCAAATAGGATATGGAACAAATTAAAAAATCAGTATGAGAGCCTTGTATGCCTTTTTTCATGCAAATATTGTGGAACTCTGCTGCTGTAATGAAATGATTTGAGTGTAATGGAATATCTTCAAAAGGAGAAAGATGCTCTTTTAAAGATTCAAACTGGTTTTCCGAAGATACGCCTGATAGAATTTCCTGCCTGATCGGGCCAATTATTGCCAACCGGCCATCGCTAATAATGTCCTTTAATTTTTCTTTTATCTCGATATTTGGTTTTTTATGGCGGAGGGCATAAGACCAAACACAGGTATCCACTAAAACGTTCATTTTTTTCTCGCTTTTTTATAATTATATCCCTCATTAAAATCAATCCGTCCAAACAAATCCAGTATTTTAAGCCGTTTTTTTTGCGCAATATACTCCTTTAATGCGACCATTACAGCGTCTTTTTTCGAGCGATGATTGCCGATTTTTTTCGCTTCGACTATTAAATTGTCGTCTAACGCTAAATTTGTTGCCATGACAAACCTCCTTTATTACACAAAAAATAACACAATAACATGTGTAATTCAATGCTTGTTTTCAGCATATAACACCGGCGCTCATTGGCTGGCAACCGCAAACGATTAGAACCTTTGCTATCTCCTAACAATATCCCGTACAAAGCCCGGAATAAAAGGCCGCGGTTGACAGCCTGTATTGAGCGCGTTAAGAACCATCGTCATGCGGTTGGCATCCGGGCGGATAACAAAAATAACGTCCTGCCGCTCATTTGCCATTTGAGCGTAATGCCTTTTCCGGCTTTGCCGGCTCAGTTAATCAGTACCAGTTTCGGTGGCACCGCGTATTTCCCGCTCCGCGCGTTGAGGAGGTAAATACCAGAGGCAAGCCCGTTGGTACACAGCGAAATTCGGCGTCCGGCAGAATGCCGTCTCTGAACAACATCGCCCCGCGCATTGAACAGTACCGCATTGTTGCCGCCTGCCTGCGCAAACAAGACCTGTATGCTTCCCGGCTCCTGATGGATTTGAACATCCCGATTTTTTAGATCATGCCGATGCGGCCTTGTCGACACTTCGCGGTTGGAATCCAGCGTCAAAGTGACGATGGAACGGGCGGGCAGGGAATAAGGACTTTCCAGCGTAAAGGTTCCCTGCCTTCTCATGTCGAGCTGGCCGGTGCTGAGGTAGGGAGTGACCGTGGCCGTGTCGGACACTCCTGGGATCCTGAGCCGCACGGACTGTTCGCTGCTGAGGTAATTGACGAGCACCATGGTGATATTCCCGCCTGAAGGATCGATAAAGGCCGTGGGCATAATATCGCGCAGGGTCTCGGAAGGATCGAGATTGTCGGAACGCTCAACCTGGACGCGGCGCATGCCCGGGCGGATAAAGCGGCTGTAATGGCCGAGGGCCCAATAGGTTTTTTCCGGAGAGGCGGTCTGCTGGCGGCGGTCAACCCTGACCAGCCGGTAACGCGGAAGGCCGGAGGTGGACTCAAACGTTTCCCAGAACTGCCAGGCGGCCGCGTTCCCCACGGTGAGATCGGTATATATCACTTTGGCCATGAACAGCCCCAGCTCATGATTGGTGGGGTTGGAAGACAAATCCTGCCATCCTTCGCCCAGGAAGCTGTATTCGGTCTGCCACCAATTGATGGGGACATCGGTCCGCCCTACGGCGTTGGCCAGGTCCCTCCTGATGGTATACAATCGACTGTCCGTATCCTCAGTCCAGTAACTGTGCCCGGCAATTATTGGCGCCAATACTGAAAGGTCCCCTATATATAAAGGGTCGGACTCGTCCCAGTACCGCAGCTGACCCGTCAAGGCGTTATTGTTCCAGTTATTGTATATCCAGTCTATCGATCCCGCTTCGGTAACCAAGGCTTTTGTGGAAACGTGATGATTTGAGAATGCGGATTGCATTGCCACGACGATATCCCGAATCTCATCGGTACGCCATTGAGAGCCCTCCTGGGAACTGCACAGCCAGTCCCACTGGGGTTCATTGACCGGACTGATATAGTGCAGGGGCGTATTGACACTTTCAAAATGGGCCGCTAC